>NZ_JBQFYA010000015.1:0-108060 GCF_056541245.1 Ruegeria sp. AI3 | reverse complement strand
CTGCGGTCAGCGTCGTCTTACCATGGTCAACGTGCCCAATCGTGCCGATGTTGACGTGCGGTTTTGTACGCTCAAACTTTTCCTTTGCCATTCCTCAGGCGCCCTTTTGCGATTTGGGGGACCCTTGGTCCCGTGGTTACATCTGCGCGCGCGAGATATTTGGTTCAAAGGGGAAAATCAAGCACATCCTGAGGGAAATGCGCCGATCACGCCGGATTTTGCGTGAGCTCGCTCGTTTCCAGCGGCTGGATCAGGTCCGGACGCCGATCAAACCAACCATTGTCCTTGTGTTCTTCGGCCAGCCACTCTTCGACTCGGTCGGCAACTTTCAGGGCAAGGCCGCTCATCTGCTCTTCTTTTGTGCGGGTATTGCCCGATCCTGTCAGAGCGCTCTCTCCGGTCGTGTCTTCCAGAACTTGGAATTGCTTACCCTTGGCGAGGAATTCTTTCTTCTTCACATCGTAGACATTGACCAGAACAATCGCCGTGCTTTTGGGATTGTAGATGACGGGAATGCCCGGAGGCGCCAGCATATAGCCTTCGAGACTGATACCGATGTCATATTCCTGTGCGCCTTCATAACGGCCGAGACGGATATCAACCGCGTTCTGAATGGCGTTTTCCCATTCTTTTGGAGTCGCATCGCGCGAGACCGGTCCTTGGCGGGCTTTCTCAGCGAAAGCGTAGTTTACGCGCAGCTTGAACTCCCCCAACGACTCGGGTTCTTCATACACTTGCGTCTGCGTGCAGGCGCCCATGAGGGCCAGTCCAGTAATCAGGGTCAAAATGCGCAGCATGATCTCGTCTCGATAGGCCTGTTTTTCTTTGATCTAGCGCACCGATACGGCATGTGCCAAGCCGTATCGGCGGATTTCGCCCGAAACCCTCGACAGATCACGAGAATTTATAGTCACGCGGGAAACCATAAGGGGGTTTTTTCCCGACGCTGGCGCGTTTGGCCAGCCATTGGGACATATCCGCCTCGTGTCGGGTTTTGTCGCCGCCCATGGACCACTTGAGCCCTTCTTCCCAGTTAAAGGTGGTGATGTCGGACAGGCCGCCATCCAGCTCCAACGTGCCCTGCCGGCCGCGCGCCATATTGTATTTCTGCAAACGCACGCCTTTGCCTCGGGTCATCTCGGGCAGCTCTTCGGTCGGGAAAACCAGGAACTTGCCATTCTGCGAGACTACTGCGACGTGATCGCCTGCGACGGGTTTACAGATCATCGCCGTCTCGTCGCCCTTGACGTTGAGTACCTGTTTCCCGTTGCGGGTCTGCGCCAGCACGTCATCCTCGGGCACCATGAAACCGTTGCCAGCGTCCGAGGCCACCAGCAGCTTGCGCCCCGGTTTGTGGATCAGGATGTCGATGATCTGCGCCTCGTTCGGAAGATCGACCATCAGGCGGAGCGGCTCACCCATGCCCCGCCCGCCGGGCAGGTTGGCGGCACTGACGGTGTAGAAGCGTCCGTTCGAGGCAAAGACCAGCAACCGATCCGTGGTTTCCGCATGGAAGATGAACCGGGGGCCGTCACCGTCTTTGAACTTTAATTCACGCTTGAGGTCGATGTGACCGGTCATGGCCCGAATCCAGCCCATCTGAGAGCAGACCACCGTGATCGGTTCCTTATCGATCATCGCCTCAAGCGGCACTTCCTCGACCTGTCCGGCCTCGGCGAACCGGGTACGGCGCGCGCCGCCTTCGTAGTCTTTGCCGAAGGTCTTCTTGGTCTCTTTCAACTGCTCGGCGATCTTGGCCCATTGCAGAGCGGGATCGGCCAGTAGGTCTTCGAGATTGGCGCGCTCCAGCATCAACTCGTCGCGTTCGCGGACCAGTTCCATCTCTTCCAGACGGCGCAGACTGCGCAGGCGCATATTGAGAATCGCGTCGACCTGAACTTCAGACAACTCACCCTCACCCGGTTTGGGCGTGATGTAGTCGGATTCGTCCGTGGCGCGGACGTGATCAATCCCCCAATCCTCGCGCATCAGCGCCGCTTTAGGGTCGTCGTCGTAGCGGATGATGTCGATCACACGGTCGAGGTTGAGGAAGGCGACGATAAAGCCCTCCAACACTTCCAACCGGTGGTCGATCTTGGCCATGCGGTGACGCGAGCGGCGGATCAGGACTTCTTGTCGGTGATCGAGGAAGGCGCGCAGCACTTCCTTCATCGAGCAGACCTTGGGCGTCACACCGTCGATCAGCACGTTCATGTTCAGGCTGAACCGCACCTCAAGATCCGAGTTGCGATAGAGCATGCCCATCAGCACCTCGGGGTCCACGTTCTTGGAACGCGGCTCAAGGATCAGGCGGATGTCATCTGCGGATTCGTCCCGCACGTCGGCAAGGATCGGGATTTTCTTGGTCTGGATCAGTTCCGCGATCTTCTCGATCAGCTTGGATTTCTGAACCTGATAAGGGATCTCGGTAACGACGATCTGCCATTGGCCACGGCCAAGATCTTCGACTTCGAACTTACAGCGCAGCCGGAAGGATCCGCGCCCGGTGCGATAGGCTTGCGCTATGTTCTCGGGCGGTTCGACGATCACGCCGCCTGTCGGAAAATCCGGGCCGGGCACGTAGTTCAACAGCGTATCGTCGCGCGCATCGGGCGTCTTAATCAGATGCAGACAAGCGTCGCAGAGTTCCGAGATATTGTGCGGCGGAATATTCGTCGCCATGCCCACCGCAATACCGCTGGCCCCATTGGCCAGCAGGTTCGGAAACTGCGCAGGCAGCACGACCGGCTCGGTCAGCGTCCCATCATAATTGTCTCGGAAATCAACAGCATCTTCGTTCAGACCTTCCAGCAGCGCCTCGGCCACGATGGTCATCCGCGCTTCGGTGTATCGCGAAGCCGCGGGGTTATCGCCGTCGATATTGCCGAAATTCCCCTGCCCGTCGACCAGCGGGTAGCGGACGTTGAAGTCCTGCGCCAGACGCGCCATCGCGTCGTAAATCGCGGCGTCACCGTGGGGGTGATAGTTACCCATCACATCGCCCGAGATCTTCGCGGACTTCCGGAAACCTCCGGTTGCACTGAGTCGTAGTTCCCTCATCGCATAGAGGATTCGCCTGTGAACCGGTTTCAAACCATCACGCGCATCCGGCAGGGCGCGGTGCATGATGGTGGACAGCGCATAGGTCAGATAGCGCTCACCAATTGCGCGGCGTAGCGGTTCGGCTACCTCGCCCCCATTGTCAGGGGCCTCCATGTTGGGGTCGTCGATCGTATCGTTCATATATGATGTGATACGACGCAAGCGCAGCTTGGTAAAGCAACCAAGACTTATTTTACTGGGGACAAGTCGCGCTTTTTGCAACAGGGGGAGGCAACCCCCGGATTTCCCCCATTTTTCGACTCCCGCCTCGAAATATGCTATGGTCTCATGAATTAAACTGCTGCCAATTCTTGTATTTACGATTTCTTCGGGGGGAAGCGTCATGACGCGCCTGATACTTGTTACTTTTGCCGCCCTTGGCTGGGCCTTCTACGTCATGAGCGGAGGCCCCGATTTCGAGCCGCGCGGCCTGCGCAGTGACAATCCGCAGCGTATGGCGGCCACGTTCGAACCTGCACCCAAGGCGACGCCTCCGGCTGCCGCACCGGTTGAGGAGTTGGTGACCCGCGCCGCAGTTCAACCCATCCCTGTTATTGAGTTTATTGCAGAACCAGAACCTGTTCTGGGTGAGGAAGAAACCAAGGCGCTTCTGTCTCAGGTTGCAGCCGGATTGCAGGCGAATCCGTCCCTGTTCGAAGATCAGGATGTCACGTTGACGCTGGCCTCGTTGGAAGGCGGCGTGACGGCGATGCAGCAGGTCACAACCGATGCCGAACCTGCTGTGGCACCTGTCGCAGAGCCCGAAAAGGACATCCGAGAAATCTCTGGCACTCGCGTCAACATGCGTGACGGGCCGGGCACGATCTATCCCATCATCGGTAAGGCCACGATCGGACAACGGGTCGAGGTCCTGAGCGATTCCGGCACGGGTTGGTTGCGCACACGCGTGTTTCCCGGGCAACAGGTCGGATGGATTTCGGCATCACTGGTCCGCAAAACCACAAACTGACGTCCGGGCGTCATTGCCCTGTTTCCTCTCGCAGCCTAGGTGTTGGGGACGTTGAGGTTCGGGGCCATCATGCAGAAATCAATTCTTATTACCGGCTGCTCGTCCGGCATCGGCCTGGATGCAGCACACGGTATGCGTGCGCGTGGTTGGCGCGTCTTTGCCTCGTGCCGCCAGCAGCGTGATTGCGACAGGCTGCGCGCGCAGGGATTTGAAAGCCCGCGAATTGACTATCAAGACACAGGCAGCATCACCGCCGGACTGGCCGAGGTTCTTGAGGCCACCGGAGGCACTTTGGATGCCCTGTTCAACAACGGAGCGCACGGGCTGCCCGGCGCGGTCGAAGATGTGCCGACCGACGGTTTGCGGTTCATCTTCGAATCGAATGTCTTCGGCTGGCACGAGCTGACGCGGCAGGTCATTCCCGTCATGCGCGAACAGGGTAATGGGCGCATTGTCCAGAACTCCTCGGTTCTGGGGTTGGTCGCGTTCCCCTGGCGCGGCGCCTATGTCGCCACCAAATACGCGATCGAAGGTCTGACCGACACGATGCGCCTGGAACTACGCGGCAGCGGCGTCAAAGTCATCCTGATCGAACCCGGTCCAATCACGTCGAAAATCCGCGAAAAGGCGATCCCGGTGTTCGAGCGCTTCGTGGATTGGGAGAACTCGGTCTTGCGTGACAGGTACGAGGCGTCGCTGCTGAAACGGCTCTATGAAGGCTCTGGCCCGGACACGTTCGAACTGCCTGCCTCGGCGGTCACCAACAAGCTGGCCCACGCGGTCGAAGCGAGACGGCCAAAGGCGCGCTATTACGTGACGACGCCGACCTATATCGCAGGCTATTTGCGGCGAATTCTGCCAACAAAAGCCATCGACCGAATCCTGTCAGACATCTGAGGCAAAATTTCCCGTTCGCTTTTGGCCCTGCAGGCGCTAGATCAGGCGCACCCAAAGAAAAAGCGGACGGTGACTGACGATGGACCCTTTGATGGTCGTTTTGCTCCTGGCGATGGCGGCGGTTGTCGTCGTGCTGACCCTTGGCATCGCAAATTTCGGAAAAAGCGGCATGGATGCCGCCAAGAAGAGCAACAAGATGATGCGCCTGCGCATCCTCTTTCAATTCATTGCCGTATTGCTGATTGTGCTTTACGTCTTCCTGCGCGGACAAGGAGTTTGAAGATGGTCGTTCTGAACAAAATCTACACGCGCACAGGCGATGACGGGAAAACCGCTTTGGGCAATGGCGAACGGGTTGCAAAATACTCGGGTCGCGTGGCCGCATATGGCACGGTTGATGAGCTGAACGCCTTTGTCGGCGTCGCCCGGACCGAAGCCGAGGGCGAAACTGACGCCGCGCTGGCCCGCATTCAAAACGACCTGTTCGATCTGGGGGCTGATTTTTGCCGCCCCGACATGGAAAAAGACGCAGAGGCCGACTACCCGCCGTTGCGCATCGCGCCTGCCCAAATCGACCGGCTAGAGGCTGAAATCGACGCGATGAATGCCGATCTTGAACCGCTGCGCAGCTTCATCCTGCCCGGCGGCTCGGCTTTGGCGGCGCATCTGCATGTCTGCCGCACCGTCTCACGCCGGGCTGAGCGTCTGGCGGTTGAGCTGACCAATATGGAACCTGTCAACGAAGTCGCGGTCAAATACCTGAACCGTCTGAGCGATTGGTTCTTCGTCGCCGCCCGCTGCGCCAACAACAGCGGCAAGGATGATGTCTTGTGGGTTCCGGGCGCGAACCGCTGAAAGCGGCGGGACGTCCAGTGGACGTCCCGGCGACCGGAAGGGCGGTGCCCCGGTTTAGAAGGCAGGCGCAACGTGTCGTCTACTCGGCGCCCCGGTCACCAAAACAATCAATCTACTAAGTTCAGCTGGGCGGGTTGGCGACAACGACCAAGTCCTTCCGACCGCACCATCGTCGGCCAACCTTCAAAAAATCTGTGCTCCCTATTCGTTAAAAAACACAAAACGCGACGTCTCAAGCCCATGACGTGACGATTTTGCTCTGTTGTCGATGAGATTGAGGCGCTATCTAGTCCCGCGAGAGCATTGGTGGAGTCGCGACGCGGCTTGCCGTTTTTGTAAGGAGCGAACGCAAAAATGAAGGTACTTGTGCCTGTCAAGCGCGTGATTGACTACAACGTTAAAGTCCGTGTTAAGGCGGATGGCAGCGGTGTTGATCTCGCCAATGTAAAGATGTCGATGAACCCGTTCGACGAGATTGCAGTTGAAGAGGCGATCCGCCTGAAAGAAGCAGGTAAGGCTGACGAAGTTGTTGCTGTTTCGATCGGCGTGAAGCAGGCGCAGGAGACGCTGCGGACTGCTCTGGCCATGGGTGCGGACCGCGCGATCCTGGTTATTGCTGCGGATGACGTCCACACGGATATCGAGCCTCTGGCCGTCGCAAAAATCCTGGCCAAAGTGGTCGAGGAAGAGCAGCCAGGCATCGTTCTGGCGGGCAAGCAGGCGATCGACAACGACATGAACGCCACCGGCCAGATGCTGTCGGCCTTGCTGGGCTGGAGCCAGGGCACCTTCGCGTCCGAGCTGGACATCGAAGGCGACACCGCCAAGATCACCCGTGAGGTTGACGGCGGCCTGCAGACTATCAACGTCAAGATGCCGACCATCGTGACCGTTGACCTCCGCCTGAACGAGCCGCGCTATGCGTCGCTGCCGAACATCATGAAGGCGAAGAAAAAGCCGCTGGATGAGAAAACCGCCGCCGATTACGGCGTCGACGTCACTCCGCGTCTGGAAATCGTCAAAACCGACGAGCCGCCGGCCCGTGCCGCTGGTATCGTCGTCGGCTCGGTTGATGAGCTGGTCTCGAAACTCAAAGAAGCGGGGGCTGTGTAATGGCTGTACTTCTGCTTGCCGAAGTCAACAACGGCGAACTGTCGCTGGACGCCACCGCCAAGGCCGTGTCCGCTGCGAAATCGCTGGGTGATGTGACCGTTCTGGCAGCGGGCGGTTCTGCCGCTGCTGCCGGTGAGGCTGCTGCCAAGATCGACGGCGTGTCCAAGGTTCTGGTTGCTGAAGACGAGTCGCTGGGCCACCGCCTGGCGGAATCGACCGCAGCACTGATCGTAGGCCTGGCCGATGGCTATGAGCACATCGTTGCCCCTGCCACCACCGACGCCAAGAACGTCATGCCGCGCGTTGCTGCGCTGCTGGACGTGATGGTGATCTCGGATGCGTCCGGCGTGGTTGACGGCTCGACCTTCGAGCGTCCGATTTATGCAGGCAACGCGATCCAGACCGTCAAATCGAACGACGCCAAAAAAGTCGTCACCTTCCGCACCGCTTCCTTTGATGCGGCAGGCGAAGGCGGTTCGGCTGCGGTTGAGACCATCTCGGTTGGCGAAAACCCCGGCCTGTCGTCCTGGGTTGAGGACAAGGTTGCCGAGAGCGACCGTCCCGAGCTGACCTCGGCTGGTGTTGTTGTTTCGGGCGGCCGTGGTGTCGGATCGGAAGAAGACTTCAAATTGATCGAGACTCTGGCTGACAAGCTCGGCGCCGCTGTTGGCGCGTCGCGTGCCGCCGTGGACTCGGGCTATGCCCCGAACGATTGGCAGGTGGGTCAGACCGGTAAGGTTGTTGCACCGGACCTGTATGTCGCCGTCGGCATCTCGGGCGCGATCCAGCACTTGGCTGGTATGAAGGACTCGAAGGTCATCGTTGCGATCAACAAAGACGAAGAAGCACCGATCTTCCAGGTTGCTGACTTCGGTCTGGTTGCTGACCTGTTCCAGGCCGTACCCGAACTGACCGAGAAACTCGGCTGATCGAACCAAGCGGTTGCTTGGAAAACCATTGTAAGGCCCGCCCCCTCGGCGGGCCTTTTTCAATGCAAATCACGGATCGATCGGGAAAGCGCTTCTGCGATCCGACGATGGGTCGCCGGGCCGATCATATGTTCGGCCATAGGCTGCTGAAGGGTCCCGAACAGCATATCCTCCAACTCATCCGATTCGCCGGAGATCCGGACTGACATCGAAACGACATCCGCACCGAACGGACGCAGTGCGTCCAACATCTCGGTATCCACAAAGACCGGTTCACAGCCCAGCGGTGCGGCGACCTCATGGGCGATCTCGCCATCGACCTGCAGGTTCAGCAAAACGACCGGAGGCCGGACCTCCTGTAGAAAAGCGCCAAGCGTCTCGACCCACTTTTTGCGCAACTCGTGGGTGACGATTTCGAAGCGTGCGTCCGAATAGGAATGCAACAGCCCCAGCAAGTGACGCACAAAATGGACGTCCGTAAAATCCACCTCAGGGTAAAGCGTCAGCAGGTCCGGTGTAGGAGACAGAAACCGGTCATTGCGGCGCGGATGCACCCGGTAAAAGCGATTCGATTGCCCCAGCGCCCCCGGCAATTGCAGCACGCAAAGATCGGAATCATTCGCCAGCTCAACCAAGGTGGAATCGCCGCACAGCGCCTCAACCCCACAAAGAAGACTGCCAAAGTTGACGCATTTGCGGTCCAGCAAGCCTTCGAGAATCGCGGCATAGGGGTGCTCAACGAACCTCCCAAAGGTCTCATCCCCTCCGATACATGCCAGATAGGAGCCGTCCAATGCGCGCGACGGCCCCCGGAACCGTAGTTTTGACTCCCCATACTGACAGATGCTGTCTTCGGGCACTGCTGCGCCCGTTCGATGATAGCTCATATCACTCACCCAATTTTTCACCCGGTTGCCATCTTGCCGTCGCAAGTCTTGCGAAATTGCTAATGCGCGGATTTGAGGCAAGTTTGACCGATCCGCAGACCTCTGATGCCTCTTGCCGCCCGCCCCAAACTGCCGGTAATGTCGCGGCGAGCTGAGAGCAGAGGCACCAGAGCATGGAAATCAAATCGGTCGGAGTGATTGGCGCAGGCCAGATGGGCAACGGGATCGCGCATGTTCTGGCCTTGGCCGGCTATGACGTTCTGGTCAATGACGTCAACAAGGACGCCCTGGACAATGCCGTTAAGACGATTGAGGGCAATCTGGCGCGTCAGGCTTCACGCGGGAAGATCTCGGACGAGGCTGTGCAAGCCGCTTTGGGGCGGATCACCACCACGCTGGAATTGCCGCGTCTGGGCCAGACCGATCTGGTGATCGAGGCCGCGACCGAGCGTGAGACGATCAAACAGGCGATCTTTGAGGATCTGCAACCGCATTTGCTGCCCCATACAATCCTGACATCGAACACATCCTCGATCTCGATCACACGTCTGGCCAGCCGGACCGACCGGCCAGAGCGGTTCATGGGGTTCCACTTCATGAACCCGGTGCCCGTCATGCAACTGGTCGAGCTGATCCGAGGGATTGCCACCGACGAAGAGACCTATAACGCCTGTAAGGCCGTTGTCGACAAACTGGGCAAAACCGCCGCCAGCGCCGAGGATTTTCCGGCTTTTATCGTGAACCGTATCCTGATGCCGATGATCAACGAGGCGGTCTATACGCTCTATGAAGGTGTGGGGAGTGTTCAATCCATCGACCAATCGATGAAGCTGGGCGCCAATCACCCGATGGGACCGCTGGAACTGGCAGATTTCATTGGGCTCGACACCTGTCTGGCGATCATGAACGTGTTGCATGACGGATTGGCCGATACCAAGTATCGCCCCTGTCCGCTGCTGACGAAATATGTCGAGGCTGGATGGCTGGGGCGCAAGACCCAGCGTGGATTCTACGACTATCGCGGCGACGTGCCGGTTCCGACGCGCTAATAGGGGGCCGGCCCCCTCGCCCGGATTTCATCCGGTCTCACCCCCGGGATACTTTAGCCAGATGAAGGAGCGGATCAGCGCTTTGCTATGCCGCCCAAGGACATCGTGTGGTTTCGTAGCCACGCCATGAATCCACGCGGGTCGCGTTCGAGCAGCTGCATGTCTTCGCCCGAGATCGGCTCTCCGATCACCGGGGATTGGGGCTTGTTGCACGAGCGGACGATCTCGTGCAGCAACAAGCCCTGCCGCAGGATCGGCGAGAGTTTGTTGGCGATCTGATAGGCGCGCGAGTTGCGGCCGGGGAAGTAGATCGGCACCACGGTCGCGCCTGAACGGCGTATCATCTTGGCGGTGAAGACGTTCCATTCGCGTTCAATCGCCGGCCCGAACCAATCATCCGAGGACATCACTACACCCGAGGGGAACAGGGCGACCACGCCGCCCTCTTTCAGGTGGTCCATCGCCTTGGTCCGCATTTCCAGCATTTTGGTTTGCGCTTCAGGATCATGCGGGAAGGGAACCGGGATCATAAACGAGGTCGCGGCCTCATCCAAGCCAGTCAGAACCGAGCGGGTCAGAATACGGTAGTCGCTACGGACACGTCCAATCAGTTCAGCGAAAATCATGCCGTCCACCATGCCATGAGGATGGTTGGCGACAACGACAACGGCGCCGGTTTTGGGAATACGTGCGATCTGTTCCTCGGGTGTGGTGAGGGTGATCCCCATCGTCTTGAGCGCCCCACCCCAGAACCGCTGGCCGCGATACTGCTCGTTTTTCTTTTCGAATTTATTGACCATCCGAAGAATGGTCAGCTTGCCAGTAAACCATTCGATGGCGCGGATTGCCGTCGCGGTCCAGGCATCGTCGAACGAATTGGCATAGGTCAGGGTTCTACGGTCGTAGACCTCGCCCTGATCTTCGGTCCCGTCTACAACGGGGCCTGTCTTGGTGTCGTGCGTTGTTTCCGCCAATTCCTGGTCTTCCCGTTCTTCCTGTCCCGGCGGGGTGGCTTTAGAACCCCTCGCCGAACTTGTCGTTCACAAGCGTTTCCAAGGCTTCTGCCAATGCCTCAGCATCCGGCCCGGAGGTCTCGACGTCAATAGTGGTTCCGCGCGAGGCTGCCAACATCAAAAGGCCCATGATACTGTCGCCTGATGCAGAAAGTCCGTCCTTGGAGACTTCGGCACTGGCATCGAAACCTTCTACCACCTCAACCAGCTTGGCCGAGGCGCGGGCGTGCAGGCCCTTTTCATTGATGATTTTCAAGCTTCGATTGGTCATTTCAATACGTCCGGTCCTAGTCCAATGTCACATTTTGCGCATTGATGTACTTGCGTCCAGCCTCCATCGCGTGACGCACGGCGTCGGCCACGGGCAAGTGGCGACTTTTAGCCAGTTTGATCAGCATGGGAAGGTTCGCGCCATACAAAATGCGCCGATCCTGCGGCGCACAGGCCCGGAGGCTAAGGTTCGACGGGCTGCCACCGAACAGGTCCGTAACGATCACCACACCGCCACCCATATCAACGTCATTTGCGGCGCGGCAGATTTCGGCCTGCTTTTCATCGCGGTCATGATCGGCTTCGATCGCAATCGCGACCAGGCCGGGCTGAGGCCCGACAACATGCTGCATGGCGGCCAGATACTCTTTGGCCAACCCTCCATGCGCTACGATCACTATCCCGATCAATCCGGCCTCACATTCAATGCGCGTCGTTCCATCTCGCGGTGCCTAATTGCCACCTGCTGCCCCCTGTCTGCAAGGGCTTTCGCAATCGCCTCGGCCAAAGCGACAGATCTGTGCTGGCCGCCGGTACACCCGAAAGCAACCGACAGGTGCGCTTTACCCTCGGCGCGAAAGGCAGGCAGCAGAAGGTCCAGCATTCCGACCACCCGGTCAAAGAACGGAGCGTAGTTCTTGTCATTTTGGACATAGCGCGCCACGTCAGCGTTTCGACCATCAGCAGCACGCAATTCGGGGCGCCAGTAAGGATTGGCCAGAAAACGGCAATCAAACACCATGTCGAGGCCGCGCGGCAGGCCGCGCTTATACGAGAAGGACTCGATCGAGACCGCAAGATGGCGGCCACCTTGTGGGGCGAACCAGTGTTCGACCTCTTCACGCAGTTGGTGAACATTCAGGGCGCTGGTGTCGATCAGGGTATCGGCGATTTCGCGAATTGGGGCCAGCAGCTCTTTTTCCTGACGCACGCCGGTTTCAGGGCCCGCGTCCTTTGCCACAGGGTGGCGCCTGCGAGTTTCCGAGAAGCGGCGCAGAAGAACCTCATCACTGCAATCCAGATAGAGGACGGTCAGGTCAACCTGTTCCATGCGGCCCAGCTTGGCGGCCAGTTCGATAAAGCCGATTGTAGAGAAATCCCGGTTGCGCGCATCAATTCCCAACGCCATGGGCCGATCGTTCCCCGAGCCTTCCAGCAGGCGCGTGAGCAGCCCCATGGGCAGATTGTCTATCGCCTCAAACCCCAGATCCTCAAGCACGTGAATGGCTGTCGATCGTCCTGCGCCGGACGGCCCGGTCACCAGAACGATCCGCCGTTGCGCTGTCATGTGCTGGTCCATCCCGGGTCTACGCGCCCCATTTTAAGCAGTTGCATCAGTGCTTCGGCCAAATTGGGCACGCCAGCGCCAAACAACAAGGGTACATAGTGCCCCAGCAGTTGCAAAGTAACGGGCTCTGGCAGGCGGGTGGTTTGCGTCTGGTCCATGTCGATCACATAACCCAAGGCCACCGGGCCGCAAGGGGCGGCGCGCAACAGTCCGATGCCACGCGCCTCGATCAAGCCGGCAATCCGCTGTGGTGCGTCGGCAATCACCGCGCCCTCGTCCCGGCTCAGATCGACCCGATCGTCGGCAACCAGATCGGCCCCAAGGGCCATCATGCGAAGGGCGAGTGAGGATTTACCCGACCCCGAGGCCCCAACGATCAGCAGCCCCCGCCCCTCAACCGCGACACAGGTTGCGTGAACGCAGGCACTCTCCATGTCCGCGATGTCTGAAAGAGTCTGACTGCACATGTCCTAGACAGGAAGCCCCACGACGAAACGCGCACCCAGCGGCTCCGAGGTGACATCGGCTTCGGTCGGTCGGATATTCTCAGCCCAGATCACACCGCCATGAGCTTCGACAATCTGTTTCGAGATCGCCAGGCCGAGGCCGGAGTTGTTGCCAAAATGCTCCTCGGGGCGCTCAGAGTAGAAGCGTTTGAAGACCTTGGTCAGAGCCTGTTCTGGTATGCCGGGGCCTGTGTCTTCGACAACGACAAGCACACGGTGGTCGCGTTGACGTACCCAAACGCGGATCGCATCGCCCTCCTCGCAGAAGGAGATCGCATTGGTGATCAGATTGACGAAAACCTGGGCCAAGCGCGCCTCAAGCCCATTGATCACGATCGGGTCGGCGGGTAGATCGGTGGCGTATTCAATGCCCTTAGACTTGGCATCTTCGCCCAGAAACTGACCCAAATTGTCCAGCAGTTTCAGCAGGTCAAAGGGCTGCTCAGCCTCTTTCACAAGCTCCGCATCCAGCCGCGAGGCGTTAGAGATGTCGCTGACCAGACGGTCGAGACGCCGCACGTCATGTTCGATGACTCCCATCAGCTTTTCGCGCTGATCGTCGCGCTTGACCATCCGCAGCGTTCCCACGGCGGATTGAAGACTGGCCAGCGGGTTCTTGATCTCATGCGCCACGTCGGCCGCGAACTGTTCATTTGCGTCAATCCGGTTGTAGAGTGCCGTGACCATGCCCCGCAGCGCCAGGCTAAGGCGACCAATCTCATCGGGACGCGCGCTGAGGTCCGGGATACGAATGCGGCCCGGATTAACGCCTGTACCCCGGTCCTTGCCCATCTCGGCCGCGGCGGCCAGATCGGCCAGCGGATTGGCAATGGTCGACGCCAGAACAAGGCTGAGACCGACCGAGACCAGCAGAGCCACAACAAACATTTGCAGGATCCGCTCCTGCTCTCGCCGGGCCAGCGCGTCGATCTCGCCTGCCGGTCCGGTTATGGCAACAGCTCCAACCGTCGTGTCGTTGAACACGATGGGAGCGGCGGCAACGATCACCGTCTCTTCCATCTCGTCCTGCACAGCTTGCACCTGTGTTCTGCCGCCAAGCGTATCAGGGATGATGGATTGCACCCGTTGGGCCAGTGTCGGGGCCTCGTCAGTCGTTGACCAGTTGAATACCCGGGACACCCCGGTCCATACCGCATTCAAAGCGTCACTGATAACGGTGCTTCCGGTTTGGATGTCCGCCTCTGATTGCAGGATGGTTGACAGATCCACCGCAACTGAGGCACCCCGCGTCCAGCCGATCAACGTGCCGCTGGCGTCGTAGACGAAAACTTCGCCACCTTCTGGTAGGCTTAACCCTGCCAGCGTGTCACCCACATCCAGCACCCGCGGATTCTGAGCGCCCGCGGCTGCGTTCTGACGGATCTGAGCCTCGAACACGTTGCTGACCAGCTGCGCATCACCCATCAGGTTGCGCGCGGTTTGCTGAACCTGTTCCTTCCGAGAATCGTCCAGATACAAAAGCCCGGTCACCAGAATGACCAAAGCGATCAGGTTGAAGGTGACGATCTTGCGCGCCAAAGGCGAGCCACGCAGAGAAAACAGGTTCCTCCGCGACCGCTTTTCTCGCAGTTCAGCAGACTCGGGGTCTTGTGGGATAACCCAGTCATCCCCGATGACGACATCACCGTCGTGCAGCTCGTCAAATTGGTCAGTGTCACGCACGGGACCACAATACCTTCAAACGGGGCGCGTGCCTATTCTTCGTTGTAGCGGTAGCCGATGCCATAGAGCGTCTCGATGGCCGAGAACTCAGGATCAGCGGCGCGCATCTTCTTGCGAAGGCGTTTGATGTGGCTGTCGATGGTGCGGTCGTCGACATAGACCTGATCGTCATAGGCCACATCCATCAGCTGGTCGCGGCTTTTGACGAAGCCAGGGCGTTGCGCCAGGGCCTGCAGAAGCAGAAACTCGGTCACGGTCAACGAGACATCATTGCCCTTCCAGGTCACCGCATGGCGCAGCGGGTCCATCCGCAACTCACCACGTTCCATGACCTTCGCATCACCTGTGCTAACCGCAGCGCTATCGCCCTCGGTGGCTTCCTGACGACGCAGCAAGGCGCGAATACGTTCGACCAAAAGGCGCTGCGAAAACGGCTTCTTCACATAGTCATCCGCGCCCATGCGCAGACCCAGAACCTCGTCGATCTCGTCATCCTTGGAGGTTAGAAAGATAACCGGCATCTGGGTTTTCTGGCGCAGCCGCTGCAATAGATCCATCCCGTCCATCCGCGGCATCTTGATATCCAGAACAGCCATATCGGGCAGCTTTTTATTGAAAGCATCCAGCGCAGCCTGACCGTCATTATACGTTTCAACCTCGAAACCCTCGGCTTCGAGCGTCATGGATACCGACGTCAGAATGTTTCTATCGTCATCCACTAGTGCAATCTTTGACATTGGGGTCACCCCTATTCCTGCTCATATACGCAATAATACGCTTTTTTGTAGGATATTGTTGGCGGTTTTAAGGCGCCGAATCAATCCGTAACCACGAATCAAGCCATTCTTGCGGCAGTTCTGCGGCAAAAATGCCTTGCTGGCCGCAAAATGCTGCCCGGTTTTCCGACAGGAAATTCTTGGTTGCGCTAAACCTGTACTTGGTTGCGCTAACTGCGTCAAAGCCTTCTGTTCATGCCCCAAACGACCATGATAAGAGGACGCCTGTCCGCCGGAGTCCTCCGGCATGATTGCCCCAAGAGCGCACCGGGCCGTACCGCCTTGCGCGCCGCCACAGGAGAAGACACACATGACATCTGGACGGGTTAACCCGCAATTCCGCCTCGAAGATCAGGGCATCGAGGGTCTGGGCAATGTCTATTACAACTTCATGGAACCGGCGCTGATCGAAGAAGCGCTGAAGCGCGGCGAAGGCACCCTTGGCAATGGCGGGGCCTTTCTGGTCACCACCGGCAAGTTCACTGGCCGTTCGCCCAAGGACAAACACGTCGTCAAAACCGAAAGCGTCGCCGACAGCATCTGGTGGGAAAACAACGCCGCCATGAGCCCCGAAGGCTTTGACGCACTGTACGAAGACATGCTGGCCCATATGAAAGGCCGCGACTACTTTGTGCAGGACCTCGTTGGCGGGGCCGATCCGACCTACTCGATCAACGTGCGCATGGTCACCGAGCTGGCCTGGCACAACCTGTTCATCCGCCACCTCCTGCGCCGCCCGGATCGCGAAGATCTGGATGATTTCACGGCTGACTTCACCATCATCAACTGCCCCAGCTTCCAAGCGGATCCCGCCAAGCACAACTGCCGTAGCGAGACGGTGATTGCACTGAACTTCGACCGCAAGCTGATCCTCATCGGCGGCACCGAATACGCGGGCGAGAACAAAAAATCCGTTTTCACCCTGCTGAACTACATGCTGCCGGAAAAAGGCGTGATGCCAATGCACTGCTCGGCCAACCACGCTGTTGGGAACCCGGTCGACACCGCCGTCTTTTTCGGCCTGTCCGGCACCGGCAAGACCACCTTGTCCGCCGATCCGGCACGGATTCTGATCGGTGACGACGAACATGGCTGGTCGGATCGTGGTACGTTCAACTTCGAAGGTGGCTGCTATGCCAAGACCATCAACCTGAACGCCGAGGCCGAGCCCGAGATTTACGCGACGACCTCGAAATTCGGCACGGTGATCGAGAACATGGTCTTCGATCCCGAAACCAAGGAACTTGATTTCGATGATGACTCACTGACTGCAAACATGCGCTGCGCCTACCCGCTCGAGTATATCTCGAACGCATCCAGCAGCGCTCTGGGCGGTCATCCCAAGAACATCATCATGCTGACCTGTGATGCGTTCGGCGTACTGCCTCCCATCGCGCGGCTGACACCGGCGCAGGCCATGTATCACTTCCTGTCGGGCTTCACCTCTAAGGTAGCAGGTACCGAGCGTGGCGTGACCGAGCCGCAACCAACCTTCTCGACCTGCTTTGGCGCGCCCTTCATGCCGCGCCGCCCCGAGGCCTATGGCAACCTGCTGCGTGACAAGATCGCCCAGCACGGTGCGACCTGCTGGCTGGTCAACACCGGCTGGACCGGTGGCGCCTACGGGATTGGCAGCCGGATGCCGATCAAGGCAACCCGCGCCTTGCTGACTGCTGCGCTGGACGGTTCGCTGGCCGATGCCGAGTACCGCAAGGATGCTAATTTCGGCTTCGACGTACCTGTCTCGGTTCCCGGAGTGCCTGAGGTTCTGCTGGATCCGCGCCGCACCTGGGATGATCAGGTTGCGTTCGACAAGCAGGCAGAGAAGCTGGTGCAGATGTTTGCGGAGAACTTTGAACAGTACATTCCGTTCATCGACGAAGACATCAAGGCTGTTGCCATCGGCTGACCTGAATCAAGGGCGCTTCGGCGCCCTTTTCTATGCCAGAGCGTTCACCTTCCGGTTACCGCGCGGAAACAGCATATACAAATGCGTTGTTCCGAAGTTTCCGATACGCTACAGTCGCTACATTAAATTGGCCCGGAGCTTTTGCACCGGGCCGAATCTTAAAATAACCTTTGGGCAGCTCATGCGCGGACACTCACACCAGCGAATTGGGCAACCTAATCACGACGCTAGTCTAAGTAGATGGGGTAAAGTGTCAATATGAAACCAGCCAGACACCACGGTGTTTGGATATATTTCCAGGTTTCGGCTTTGGCCGCGTTGGCACGAAAAAGACAGGTAAGATATGACCGAAATCTCGAAACTCACCGAACTTCGCAAGCTCATGCAAAGCATGGAGCGCACACTAGGCCTTGAACAGCTTTCTCCGGTCGAGCGCGACATTTATTACGCGGCCGAAGAGCTATCGAAAGCCGATCAGGAAGTCCGGACATTCGGCTTGATCGAACACACTCTGGTCCAGAGCGTTTCGCGGCCCACCTTTTTCCGCGCGCTGAAGTCGCTGGTCGAAAAGGGTTATCTGTCGCAAAGCGGCACAGCCAACCGCGGACGGTATATCGTACATGCACCACGGTGACGCCGCGCCCCGGCAGATCAACGGCTGATCGACGTGCGCAAGTGGGCCTCGGAAACATTTTTTGCCTCTTTGGCCTATGTGATCGCATCCTTCCTCACTTTTGAGGTCCTGATGCCTTTGCAGAACTTGTTCTTTCCCGAATATCCAAGCCGGGCAAGTCTGCTGTTTCTACCACATGGCGTGCGCGTTCTATCCGCGTGGTTGTTGGGCTGGAGGGCGATCTTTGCCCTTCTTCCCGGTGTTTTCATCGTTTTCGCAGCACTCGGCGGCAGCGATGTGTTCTTACCCAGTCGTATTATGGCGATGGCAATCGCCGTAACAACGGTTCCCGCGGTCTTCTATCTCTGCAAGTGGCTCGGATGGGATTTGTTCCCGCGCGCTGACCGCAAACCCTGCTGGATTTGCATCATGGGCGTCGGCGTCGTGACCTCGTTCCTGGTCTCAGGTCTGACGAACCTGGCCTTCGGCAGTGCGACCGCTGAGTACATAGCCTTTCTGATCGGAGACGTCTCGGGCCTCTTCTTCCTGATGCTCGGCCTCTATTTCGCGTTTCGCTTTGCGGACAAGCGGGCTTGATCCGCTAACCGAAGAGACCACGGCGGACAAGGTTCAGCCCGGCAATCAGCAGCACCAACAGGGTGATTTTCCGAAACCGGGCCTGATCAATACGGTCCTGCAACCGCATCCCCAGCCACAACCCCGCAAGGGCTGGCACGACCAAAACGGCTGAGAACGGCGCGGTCTCTCGGTTCAGTATCCCTGATCCGATATGTGCCACTGTCAACGCAATAGCACCCAAACCATAGATCACGCCCTGCACTCTCAACTGCTCTTGCTTTGGGGTGTTCAGGGCCGTCAGATACGCCACGGTCGGAGGCCCCCATACGCCCGAAATCCCGCCGACAAAACCCGCAATTACGCCGAAGATCGCTTCGATACGCGCTGATGCTTCCTTGAGGGAAAAGGTAACCCCGAGGATCTGCAGCAATGCAAAGGCTGTCACCGGAATGCCGATCAACATCAGGAAGGTCGAGGCCGGAACCAGCGTCACCAACTGCGCTCCGATCAGCAGAAAGATCAAACCAACGCTCAGAAAGACCCGGAACCGCAGGATCGAGGCAATAGCCGCCCGCCCCCCTTCCTGCAGCGCCTGAACACCATTGGTCACAACGGTCGAGAAGATCAGACCGGCAACCGCGAGCTCAGGCGACAGGAACATGCTCAGCCCCGAAACGAGAACCATCGGCATCGCAAACCCGACCATGCCTTTAACCCATCCGGCTAGACACGCAATCGCAGCAGCCAGGGCAAGATCGGTCGGAGAGAGTGTGGAAAACAGTGTCATGCCGTCTAGATATCACCCTGTGCGCTCTCTGCACTGCAAAAATGCCAAGGTAATATTTGAACTTTTTCGCTACGTAATAAGTATTTTTGTTGCGCTGCACGTGCAGCATGATATGACCAGACGACGCAAAAGAGGACGTGATTCATGGCCCATGACGGACAGGATATGACCCAGATGACGACAGCTGCGATTTTGCCGGACCTTCTGGCCCTGACAAAAGCCGCCGTACCCGCGGTCGAAGCTGTATTTGAGCGTGCACGCGATTCGGTGCGGTCCATGGTCGAGGCGGACGGTCGCGTCTCGGGCGCTTTGATCGAGGCGAACCAGACAGCTGCCCACGGGCTAGCATGGCTGGCGACCTATCATCAGTCCCTCGCGCAGATGCAACGCTGGGCCGAAGCGCTTGAGGCGGACGGCAAGTTTGGCGAGATTGAGCAACTGCTGCACCAGATCGCCTTTGGTGAGTATCTGCATCAGGTCGCTGGTGGTATCCCCATGAACCAGGGCGAGGTTGTCCGCCTGCAGGATTTGGGGCTGGGCTGGGACGCTCTGTCCGGGTTCCAGACTTCTGAGATCCAGACTCTGATGGCGCAGGCAAATACGCAAGCTGCGCGTTCGCGCCTTGTATCCCTGATGGAAGACCAGGCCGGAGCCACCATGTTCGGCGCGTCGGGTCTGGACGAAGAGCTTGAGATGATCCGTGACCAATTCCGCCGTTATGCCGTCGAAAAGGTCGAACCGCACGCCCATGACTGGCACCTCAAGGACGAACTGATCCCGATCGAAGTCATCGAAGAACTGGCCGAGATGGGCGTTTTCGGCCTGACCATCCCCGAAGAATTCGGTGGATTTGGCCTGTCCAAAGCCTCGATGTGCGTGGTGTCCGAGGAGTTATCGCGTGGCTATATCGGCGTCGGTTCTCTGGGCACACGCTCCGAGATCGCGGCTGAGTTGATCATCGCAGGCGGTACGGATGAGCAAAAAGCGAACTGGCTGCCGAAGCTGGCCAGCGCTGAAATCTTGCCGACGGCTGTGTTCACCGAACCCAACACCGGCTCGGATCTGGGCAGCCTGCGCACACGCGCGGTCAAGACCGCCGATGGCGACTATGAGATCACGGGCAACAAAACGTGGATAACTCACGCGGCCCGCACCCATGTGATGACCCTGCTGGCACGTACCAATCCTGACAGCACCGACCACCGCGGCCTGTCGATGTTCCTGGCCGAAAAGACACCGGGCACGGACGAAGCCCCCTTCCCCACCCCCGGCATGACCGGCGGTGAGATCGAGGTGCTGGGCTATCGCGGCATGAAGGAATACGAGCTGGGCTTTGACGGCTTCCACGTGAAGGGTGAAAACCTTCTGGGCGGCAAAGAAGGCAAAGGCTTCAAGCAGTTGATGGAGACTTTTGAATCCGCCCGCATCCAGACCGCCGCCCGCGCCATCGGCGTTGCGCAAAGTGCGCTGGATATCGCGATGCAATATGCGCAGGACCGCAAGCAGTTTGGCAAATCGCTGATCAACTTCCCGCGCGTGTCCGGCAAGCTGGCGATGATGGCGGTTGAGATCATGATCGCGCGGCAGCTGACCTATTTCTCGGCCTGGGAAAAAGACCACGGCCAACGCTGCGATCTAGAGGCCGGTATGGCCAAGCTGCTGGGCGCACGTGTGGCCTGGGCCGCGGCCGATAACGGGCTGCAGATTCACGGCGGCAACGGCTTCGCGCTGGAATACAAGATCAGCCGCGTTCTGTGCGACGCGCGTATCCTGAACATTTTCGAAGGGGCTGCCGAAATTCAGGCACAGGTCATCGCACGGCGTCTGCTGGGCTGACCGATATTCGGCAACTTCATTTCCCCAACTGAACCCGGCGCCCGCGCCGGGTTTTTTTCTTGAATTGCTTATTTTGTGCGCGGCGCTAACAGCGTGTCCCATAACGCCAACAGAACCAATTCTGAACACTCCTCACTGCAACTTCCCCCTTCCCGATCTCGCGCAGATCACTTACACGACCTTTCGAAACCCGGACGGAGAGACAAACGTGATACGCCTGACCGCGCTGCTTGCTGCCTTGGTGATGCTGACCCTTGGGGCCTGCACTCCGTCTTCGACCGTAACACGGTCGGATGTCGATGGGCTGGCGCTTGAGATCCGCAACCTTGGCCCCGATGTCGACCCGGCCGAGGCCCGCCGCGCCGCAGAAATCTCTTACAGCTATTCGCAACAATTGAAGCGCGACTGGAACGTGACGGATTCGCCGATCGTTCACAACGCCAAGGTCATCAACGGCTTTCGTGACTATGGCCTGTGCAATGACTGGGCGCAGGCCATGACCCGGCGCTTGCAGCAAGAGGACTTTCAAACGCTGGACGTGCATTGGGCAACCTCCCCTCCGACCACGTTCCGCATCATCCACCATTCGGCGGCGATCAGTGCGCGGGGAGATAGTCTGAAGGACGGCGTGATCCTTGATCCCTGGCGGCAGAGCGGCGACCTGTTCTGGGGCGAGATCTCGGAAGACGACCGCTACAATTGGCGGCCCCGACTGGAGGTGCGCGAAGAGCTGATCTCGGCCAACGCGGGCAGCTGAGATTCCGGTTCAGCCGAAACCCTAGTCGCGCTAGCTTGTGCCCATGTTACGCCTAACCCTCGTTCTGCCCATGATGGCCCTGTTTCAATGCGACCGCGACGAAACCGTGGCTGCCTATGGCGCGTCTGACCGGTCCTGGGTGCTGCAAGAGATTGACGGGCAGCCTTTTGAAGCCAGCGCCCTGCTGCAATTCCCCGAAGAGGGCAAGATCGCGGGCAATGCCCCCTGCAATAGCTACAATGGCACGCTGAACGCGCCCTATCCTTGGTTCGAGATCAAGGACCTTGCCGCCACCCGCGCCGCCTGTGCCGCGCTTGAGGCCGAGGGAATGTATTTCGCCGCCCTGTTGGCGATGACCCAATCCGAGGTTTCGGGCGATTTTCTTATTCTGCGCAATGAGGACGGGCACGAGATGGTGTTCAAAGCCGCCGAGTAAGCCTCTCGACGAACCGCGCCCGCGCCTCGGGCAGTGGATGATGGCCCAGCGCGGGCGCAACGCGGTGTTCCATGAAATACCCCGTCGTGTTCAACCCCTGCACGATCTCGGCATCCGGGGCCGTCCCTTCGCCCCGCAGACAGGGTGGCAGGGGCAACAGGCGGTCGGCCCACTCCCCAGCGCCTTCAACGCTGACGGCCCGACCCGTTTTGGGCGAGACATAGACCAACCCCTCGGTCGCGCCTGTCACAGCGCAAGAGGACAGGTCGAGGCCAAAGCCCAGCTCCTCAAGCAGCGCAAGTTCCCACCGCAGATAGGCCAGCGACCAGATCTCATCCTGCCCGAGCAGATCCATCAACTGTTCGGTCTGGCTGTAGATTGCGGGATGCGGCTCGCGCTCGGGCAGGCAAAAGGACAACAGCGACACTACGGCGTTAAGCCCCGCCAGCGCCAGCCGACCAGAGAACGCCGCCGCCGCGCGCGAGCGTAGGGGTTCGACCTGGAAGGTGCCAATATGTTCCTCAAGTCGCGCCCGCCACAGCACGTCCAGCTGCGCGCCGGGCTGCAAGATCGGCGCAATCTTGCGGCTGGTTCCTCCGCGCACCACGCCCGCATGACGACCATGGGCCTCGGTAAAGACCTCGATGATCGCGGCCGTTTCACCGTGGCGGCGCGTGGTCAGTAAGATGCCGTAATCGCGCCAGTCCAAGGCAAGCTCCGGTCGGGGTTGGAAATCGCTCGCCTCACAAGAGCGCAACTGCGCGGCGGGCGCAAGCGGGATGGGGACTCGACAAACCGGGCGCTTGGTCCAAGATTATCATTGGGCGCGCGATGGGAGGGAGGACAAAGATGCCAGGCAGAGTTTGGGTTTTGCTATTTGCAAGCTTGATCGGCTTTAGCCCTCTTTCCGCATTCGCTCAGGCAGACTGGTCGCAGGTGAAGCCGGTTCTCGACAAGCGATGCGTGGTTTGCCACGGCTGCTACGATGCGCCCTGTCAGGTCAAGCTGACCTCACCCGAGGGGCTGCTGCGCGGCGGCAACAAGCTGGCGGTTTACCATTCGCAGCGTCTGGAAGATGCCCAACCCACCCGTTTGGGGCAGGATGCCACAACGGTTGAGGGGTGGCGGGATTTGGGATTCCATGCAGTTCTTCCGCAGGCACAAGGCGAGTCCAGCTTACTGGAACGCTATCTGGCCTTGGGTGCCGAGAACCCTCTGCCCGCAAACGCGCCTCTGCCCGACTCGTTGGGGCTGGCGCTTGACCGCCCCTTGGTATGCCCAACCGATCAGGAGTTCGACGCCTTCCGCGAAAGTCATCCGACGGCCGGAATGCCCTATGGGACCGCGCCACTGACGGCCTCGGAGCATGAACTGTTGATGGATTGGGTGCAGAGCGGAGCAGCCTTGCCTGAGGCGGCTACGCCATTGCCGGACGATATCCAAGGGCAGGTTACCGCCTGGGAGGCGTTCTTCAACGCCCCCGACCCGCGCGCTCAATTGATGAACCGGTATCTGTTCGAACATTTGTTTCTGGCCCGCCTGCATTTTGAAGGCGATGACCCACGGCGGTTCTTTCAAATGGTCCGGTCCAGAACGCCCAACGGAGAAAAGATCGACATCATCGCCACCCGCCGCCCGTTTGACGACCCCGGCGCGGACCCTTTCTACTACCGTCTACAACCGGTCGATGAAACCATCGTCCACAAGGAACATCTGGTCTACACGTTAAGTCCTGATCGCATGGCGCGGTTTCAGGCGCTATTCCTGCAACCCAACTGGGCGCTGACCGACCTGCCCTCCTATGGCGATGCCGAAGGCGGAGACCCGTTCTCGACCTTCGCGGCGATCCCCGCGCGTAGCCGCTATCAATTCCTTTTGGACGATGCGCTGTTCTTTGTCCGTAGCTTCATCCGCGGCCCCGTCTGTCACGGGGAGACTGCCGTTGACGTCATTGAGGACCGGTTCTGGGTCAGTTTCCTTGACCCCGACGCAGACCTCGCGATCACCGACCCAAGCTTTCTGGCCGAAGGCGCTGCGCTTCTTGAGTTGCCCGTCGCGCAAGTGGATCAAAGCTTGGGCGACCTGCACATGTTCTCGCATCAGAACCAGGCCGAGTACCTTGAGTTCCGCGATACCCGCTATCGCAGCGGTCCCGCGCATCAAACTGGCTGGGGCTATGACGCGATTTGGGATGGTGAAGGAACCAACCCGAACGCCCTGATCACCGTGTTTCGGCATTTCGACAACGCCTCGGCCCTGACAGGATTTCACGGCGATATTCCGGAAACCGCCTGGGTCATCGACTATCCTGTGTTTGAACGGATCTACTATAATCTGGTGGCTGGATATGACGTGTTCGGGCGTGTCGAACATCAACTGGCGACCCGTATCTACATGGACGAATTGCGCATGGAGAGTGAGGACAACTTCCTGACCTTCATGCCGCGCAATCTGAGGCCGGGGATGCACGAAAACTGGTACCGAGGCGTTCTGGCCAGATTGCACACTTTTTGGCACACCCGTCGCATCGACGACACGATGCCCACCGGGGTCACGTTTGAAACGGACGCCCCCAAGCAGGAGTTTTTTCTGCAGCTTTTGGCCCGCGGCAACGGGCTATGGTCGCGCTCAGACCCGATCAACCGATGCGATGGCGCGCATTGCGCGCAGGATGCGCTGACTGCCCTGGCCAGCCAGACGGGGCCTTGGGTCAAGTTCCTGCCTGACCTTTCCTTGCTGGTGGTCGAGACAAGCGACGAGAAAGCCGAAGTTTTCACCCTGATCCACGACAAGGCCCATACCAACATTGCCTTCCTGTTTGACGAATCCGCCCGGCGAGAGCCCGAAAAAGACGTTCTGACCATTCTGCCTGAGATGATCGGAAGCTACCCAAACTTCTTCTTCAAACTGCCTGAGGCGCAATTGCCTGACTTTGTTCAAGCCGTGAAATCACTTGCCACTCAAGAAGACTGGATGCAGCTGGTCGCCGATTTCGGCGTGCGCCGGACCAGCGAGGACTTCTGGGCCATCAGCGATCAGATCCACGCCCGTTTTCTGCAAGACAAACCAATTCAGGCGGGTATTCTGGACCTCAACCGGTACAAAGACCCAAAGCCCGGCGAAGATCCGACCTGAGCATTGCGGTTTGATGAAGAGGGGATGAAAAACACCCGCCAGCGCCGCAAGCTGTGACACCCACACGATAAGTTCAGCCCGACAGACTTGCCGAAGGACGGCAGCGGCCCTACCCTTCTGCTATGCGATCTTTTGCACATATCCGGCCAGCCTATAGCCGGGCAGAGCGCGTCAGTGACGGAGTTGTACATGTTCTGGGCCTGTTTCTAGCCCTCATCGCGGTTCCCATTCTGATTGTCATGACGATGTTCTATCGCGCCGACCCGGACGCGGTCATGGGCGCGTCGATCTACGGAGTGACGCTGATCCTGATGCTCAGCTTTTCTGCGCTCTACAACATGGTCGTCAGTGATCGATGGTCAGAAGTTCTGCGCAGGCTTGATCACTCGGGCATCTATGTGAAGATCGCAGGCACTTACACGCCCTTCCTGCTGCTGTCCGGAGCGCAAGCCCCGGGGCTGATGATCGGCCTTTGGTCCTCGGCCACGCTGGGATCAGTGCTGAAGATGGTGGACCCGCACCGCTTTCGCTGGATCGGGCTGATCTTGTATCTGGGAATGGGCTGGGCCGCCGTCTGGAGCGGGCACGCTTTGCTGGACGAGCTGCCACCTTCGGTACTCGCTCTGATGATTGCCGGAGGGGTAGTCTATACCGCAGGTGTCATCTTCTACCTGTCCGACTGGATGCCCTATCACAACACGATCTGGCATGTTTTCGTTCTGGCAGGCAGTGTTCTGTTCTTCGCCGCCGTATCGCTGCGGGTGTCGCTGGAGCCGTTGTTGTTGGGCTAAAGACCCTTCAGAACGTCAGGCCCGCGTGCATCAAGATACCAACCACCATCAACAGGTTGAGGACCATCGAGATTCCATTGCCCACATAAATCGGCAGCTTCCCGACCACCAACCCATAAGCAAACCACAAGAATGACAGCGCAGCATAAAGCGACCAGGACAAAAGCGACTGGCCGGTGGCGTGTTGCGAGTGTGTGAAAAACAGCTTGATCAGCTGCGGCAGCGTGGCAAAGGGGCCGACGACACCAATGAAGACCATGAAGCCTTCGAATCGCTGCATCCAGTGACCCAGGTTCGATTTTTCAAGTTTCTCAGCGAGTGTTTCAGCCACGCCAACACCTGACCTTTTTGCGGTTTTCTCAACGATCAGCCTGTGCCGACCTGCCCTTCAAACTAGACGGTTTGAGCCGCCTGTCCAAGTCCCTGTGGGTGGGTTTATTCCAGCCCCTCATCATCCAGCAAATGCCGCCCCTGCCGGTCTTCGACCTCAATCACCCAGAGATCAGGGTCAAAGCTGCGCTGGCGCTGGATGGCCTCGTCCACATCGCGTTCGGCGCCGCTGGAGAGTTCTACCCATTTACGAACGCCGCTCATCAGGTCAAAGCTGCGTTGGAAGGCCACCGCCTGCCCATCAAGCGTGTTGAGTTTGACCAGCACCGCGCCCGCCGTGTCATCGCCATGCGCCACCACGAAGGCCGGGATTTCCTGAAACCGCAGCCGTGCCAGATAGGCATGGACCCAGAAGTCTGCGGTCAGACGCGTCATGCGTTGCCGTCTTTGAAATCCAGACCCATTTCCGAGTACCGCTCGGATTCCTCCAGCCAGTTGGGCCGGACTTTGACCTGCAGGAACAGGTGAATCTTACGATCCAGAAACTCTTCCAGTTCCGCCCGCGCGGCCTGGCTGACGGCCTTGATCGTCTCGCCTTTTTTGCCCAGTACGATGCCTTTGTGGCCGTCGCGCATGACATAGATGATCTGATCAATCCGGGCCGAGCCGTCTTTGCGCTCTTCCCAGTTCTCCGTCTCGACGGTTAGCTGATAGGGCAGTTCTTGATGCAAGCGCAGGGTCAACTTTTCGCGCGTCATCTCGGCGGCGATCATGCGCAGGGGCAGATCGGCGATCTGGTCTTCGGGATAAAGCCAAGGGCCTTCGGGCAGCTCTCCCGCCAGCCATTTACGCAGGTCGTCGACGCCGTGGCCTTTCTCAGCCGAGATCATGAAGGTCTCAGCAAAAGGGTAGCGAGCGTTCAAGTCGCTGGTCAGCGCCAGCAACTTCTCGGAGGGCACCTTGTCGATCTTGTTGATGGCCAGCGCGATGGTGCGGCCCTGCCCGATCTCTTCGAGACCTTCGAGGATCCGCTCGACGCCTTCGGTGATGCCGCGATGGGCCTCGATCATCAGGACAACCACATCCGCATCAGCCGCCCCACCCCAGGCAGCGGCAACCATGGCTCGGTCCAGACGGCGGCGCGGTTTGAACAGGCCGGGCGTATCCACAAAAACCAGCTGCGCGTCGCCCTCCATCGCCACGCCACGGATGCGGGCGCGGGTGGTCTGCACCTTATGCGTCACGATCGAGACCTTGGCCCCGACCATGCGGTTCAAAAGGGTGGATTTGCCTGCATTGGGCTCTCCGATCAGGGCGATAAATCCGGCGCGTGTGGTCATGTGTGTTGCGATCCTGTTTGCAAGTGCGCACCCCTATAGCAGAATGCCCGCGCGGGCCAGAGGGTTTTGTCGCATTGCGATCCGTTGTGCGCAGTGAAACTGTAGCCTTACGCCACGCCGATGACAGCCAGGCGAGGATTTCATCAAAGAGGCAAATCATGAAACGTCGCGAGTTCCTTTTGGGCACCAGCGCCGCCGCAGGGGCAATCGGATTGGGAGGGTTCGGTCTAGCCTCGGCCGCGCCTGAACTGGTCATCCAATCGGCCAGTTTTACATTGCGCGATCAGGTGACGACCGGGATGGTCAGCCTATCCTCTGATGCGCCGCCGCCGGTACTGCGGGGTCGTCAGGGTGAGGCGATGCGCCTGCCAGTACGCAACTCGACACTAGACTACACCGCGATGCATTGGCACGGGCTGCGTATTCCTAATGCGATGGACGGCGTTCCCTATCTGACCCAGATGCCATTGGGACCGAATGAACTGTTCGACTATGAGTTCACGCCCCCTGACGCTGGGACCTATTGGTACCACCCCCATTGTATGACGATGGAGCAGATGGCTCACGGTCTGACCGGCGTGATGGTCATTGCCGAGGCCGAATATCCCGGGTTTGACGGCGAACAGGTCATTAACCTGCGCGATTTCCGTCTGGATGACGAAGACCAGTTCTTGCCCGCTTACACCCAGCGCGGCGCAGCAAGGGCTGGAACGTTCGGCAATCTACAAACTGCAAACTGGCTGGATACGCCCGTTTATGACCACGTCTCGGGCGGGTTGGTACGGCTGCGGGTGGTGAACACGGACACGACCCGGATTTATCGGCTGCATCTTGCGGGCGGCAAGACCCGGATCATCGCCTGGGACGGACATCCGGTTGATGTCGAGCTCCCCCTGCCACGCGCCGAGGACCCTCTGCTGGTCGGACCGGGCCAACGGGTGGATTTCGCGGTGGCGATGCCCTCAGGCGAGGGGCAGATGGTGGATCTGGTCGCGAAACTGCCGGGTCAGCCGCATCGCCCGATGGCACGTCTTCGGGCCCTAGGCGCGGATGTTGCGCGCGATTTGCAGGAGTTGAAACCACTGCCCCCGAATCCGGTTGCACGGCCTGATCTGACCAAGGCCGAACTGCATGAGTTCGTCTTTGGCTGGACGCCCGAAGGTGGAGAGCCGAATAACGGGTTCTGTGGCTCTCTGGGATATAATTTCTGGTCGATCAACCGAACCCCTTGGGCGGGCGATGCCGCCGAGGGTGTTGGCCCTCTGGCCGTTTTGGAGATGGGCAAAAGTTACGTTCTGCGGCTACGAAACGAATCGCCGAACCTTCATCCGATCCACCTGCATGGGCTTGTGTTCACGCCGATGAAATCGAACCTACGCAAGCTGCCGCCTTTGCTGACCGATACCATGTTGCTGCTGAAAGATGAGGTGGTCGAGATCGCACTGGTCGCGGACAATCCCGGCGACTGGGCCTTTCATTGTCATGTGATCGAGCATCAGAAAACCGGTCTGACCGGGTATATCCGGGTGGTTTAAAGCGTTTCGGGTTTCACATGAATCAACGAGTGGCACAAATGTCCCGAGAACGCTGGAAGCGTGGCAGGGTATTCGTGTCACTAATTTAACCCAAAACGTTGCAGGCATCGGATTGACTACGCCAATCCGACCGGTAGGGGGCCAGCCCCCTCGTCCAGATTTCATCCGGCCTCACCCCCGGGATATTTTTGGCCGGATGAAGAGCGGATCGGGTTTTGGAAGATGAACGAGGGCTACTTCGGCAGCGAGTCCAGAAGGGCCTTTGCCGCAGCCTGTTCGGCCTGGCGTTTTGATCCAGCGGTGGCCTGTGCCTCGGTCCCGTCCTGCAGGCGGGCGGCGATGGTGAAAACCGGAGCGTGGTCGGGGCCACTGCGTTTGACCTCGATATAGCTGGGCGGTTTCTGGCCGCGGGCCTGCGCCCATTCCTGTAGCGAAGTCTTGGCGTCGCGAGCGTCAGATTCGACCGTGTGGATGCGATCCCCCCAGAGGGCGAGGATGACGTCGCGGGCGGCCTCAAAACCGGCGTCGCGGTAGATGGCGGCGATCACTGCCTCCATGGCGTCGCCCAGAAGCGCCTGTTTGCGGCGCCCCCCGGACAGCATTTCGGACCGGCCGAGCTTGAGTACGGCGCCCAGATCAATCTGGCGGGCGACATCGGCACAGGCTTCTTTACGCACCAGCGCGTTGAAACGAGGGGCCAGCTGGCCTTCGGAGGCTTTCTTGTCCGCCTCTAGCAGGGCTGTCGCCATAACGAGGCCCAGAACGCGGTCGCCCAAGAATTCGAGCCGTTGGTTGTCGGGCCGGGTGGCGGACGAAACCGAACCGTGGGTCAGCGCCCTCACCAACAGCTCGGGGTTCGAAAATTCGTACCCTAAGCGGTGCTGAAACGCCTTTATGTCGGCCGATACCTTCAATTGACCGCCTTGAAGAAGCGGTCGCTGCGCCATGTCCAGAAGAACAGCATAGACCGGCCAGCCGACGAGAACATGATCCGGTCTGCGCGACCGATCAGGTTTTCGTAAGGAACATAGCCTACCCCACCAGCAGATTGCGGCAGACGGCTGTCGGCAGAGTTATCGCGGTTGTCGCCCATGAAAAAATAGTGGCCTTCGGGCACCGTGTAGATGCCGGTATTGTCGGACCCTTGATTGCCGATACTCAGCACGTCATAGGATACGCCATTGGGCAGGGTCTCGACAAAGCGCTCTTTCTCACAGACGCCACCGATACCGACCGGGCCGTTGGAGCAGCGCGGACGCAAGCGTTGCGGACCTTGCGGAGCCGCCACTTCCGTGAAGACGCCATCGGCTTGTTGCGGGACGGGTGTGCCGTTCAGAATGATCTGCCCTTGACGGACCTGAACGCGGTCGCCCGGTAGGCCGATGAGGCGTTTGATATAGTCACGCCCCGTCACAGGGTGACGGAAGACGATCACATCGCCGCGTTCGGGCTCTCCGCCCCAGATGCGGGTATTGTCGTCACCCGGAAGCCAGCCGCAGATATCCTCGGCGTCGATATTCAGACCGATACTGGGGATGATCAGGCTGGGGCAGGAGGCGTAGGAGTAACCGTAGGCCATCTTGTTGACGAACAGGAAATCGCCGATCAGCAGGGTCTGTTTCATCGAGCCGGAGGGGATCCAGAAGGGCTGGAAAAACAGGGTGCGGAAAACGCCTGCGATCAACAGGGCGTAGACAATGGTTTTGATCGTCTCCCAGATGGGATTTCCGGTTTTGACGTCCTCGGCCATACTGCTCTCTGCTCCTTGGTGTGTTGGGTGCTAAATGCGGGCCATGCGGGGGCAAGTCAAGGCTGCGTACCGGCTTCTTGAAGCGGGCGCGCCTCGATCACCACAAAGGCCTGCGCCCAGGGGTGGTCATCGGTCAGGGTGACGTGGATAATCGCCTCATGGCCCTCCGGCGTCATCTGGCGCAGCCGGTCGGCGGCCCAGCCGGTTACATGCATCACGGGCTGGCCCGTGTGCAGGTTGCTGACCGCCATGTCCTTCCAGGCGATGCCCATGCGCAGACCGGTGCCTAACGCCTTGGAACAAGCCTCTTTCGCGGCCCAACGTTTGGCGTAGGTGCCTGCGGTGTCGTAGCGACGTTCCGCCTTGCGCTGCTCGGTCTCGGTGAACACGCGATTGCGGAAACGGTCGCCGAAACGGTCGAGCGTGCGCTGAATGCGCTCGATATTCGCGAGGTCTGTACCAACTCCGAGGATCACGACAACCGAACCGTCAAAATCTTATAGCTGGCGACGCCGAAGAACCCCGCAAAGGCAAAATCGAACCAACGTCGAGCACGCCGGTAGGCGCTACCCATACGCAACGAGGAAAACAGGAAGGCGTAACCGATGAAGATCAGCAACGATCCCGCATAAAGTAGGCCGAAATATCCCAACAACACCCATAGGCTGGCATCATTTGGGGCAACGATCGCATAGATCGATCCCCAACTGAGGATCGCCTTGGGGTTCGTCAGGTGAATGGCTGCACCTTTCGCAAAGATCGTGCGCAGCGACCCGGTGACTGGCTTGCCCAATGGAACCTCACCCGCGGTCATCGCGCGGCGCAGGGCCTTGAGGGCCAGCCAGCCCAAATAGGCGACACCAAAGTAACGGATCACCTCGAAGACCCAGACATTTGCCAGCATGATCGCCGACAAGCCCAGCGCGGCGGCAATCCCCCAAGCAGCAGAGCCCGCGCATATGCCAAGTGCAAAGACCAGCCCTGCACGGCGACCTTCAGACATAGCGGTACCGGCAATGCCCATGGTGGCCGGACCGGGTGAGCCACCGGCCATCAACCAGGCAAACCAGATCGCTATGAAAGCGGGCGTGATCACGCCCGCGCCTCATCCATCAGGCGACGCATTTCCTGTATGGCGGGGGTAAGGCCCAGAAAGATCGACTCACCGATCAGGAAGTGGCCGATGTTCAACTCACGCACTTCTGGGAAGGCCGCGACGGGTTTCACCGTCTCATAGGTCAACCCGTGGCCTGCATGGACTTCGAGGCCCAGCGAATGGGCAAAGGTCGACATCTGGCGCAGGCTTTCCAGCTCACGCTCGGCCTCTTCCATGCGGCCTTCGGCGAAGGCGTCGCAATAGGCGCCTGTGTGTAGCTCGATCACCTCGGCCCCTATACGGTGGGCGGCCTCAATCTGGCGTTGGTCAGCGGCGATGAAGATCGACACACGACAGCCGACATCGCGAAGCGGAGCAATGAAGTGGGCCAACTTGTTTTCCTCGCGCGCGACTTCCAGCCCACCTTCGGTGGTGCGTTCCTCACGCTTCTCCGGCACGATACAGACCGCATGAGGTTTGTGCCGCAGGGCGATCTTCTGCATCTCTTCGGTGGCCGCCATTTCAAAGTTCAGAGGGACCGAGAGGACGTCCATTAGCCCATCAATATCCGCATCCGAGATGTGACGGCGGTCTTCGCGCAGATGCGCCGTAATGCCATCGGCCCCGGCCTCTTCGGCCAGTTTGGCGGCACGCAGCGGGTCGGGATAAGCCCCACCGCGTGCGTTACGCACGGTGGCGACGTGGTCGATATTCACACCAAGACGCAGATAAGTGTCAGACATCGCGCGATTCCTTTTTTACGGTTTGAGCTGAAGCTAGTGCCTTTTCCACCGAAGTGTCAGCCTCGGTTTCAGCCAGACGTTTGATTTCGTCGAATTTGGCTTTGATCCGCGCGCGGCGGCGCTGTTGATAGGTGCGGATCAGCGGCAGGCTGAGATAAAAGCAGATCACCCCAGCCAGCAGACCGGGAAGAATGCCGCCGATCATATAGGGGTAGAACACTTCGCGGTAGAAAAGACCCAGGCCGTGCCAATCCGCGACGCGGTCGGTAAACATGGCGAGGAAGTTGTTCTTCAGATCGCCCATCGCATCCGCGAATTTCCCCATCAGACCGCGGGTTTCGCTTTTCTCGAATTCGGTTCCAAGAAGGAAGTGCCCCGTCTGCAGGCAGATGACGCCGATCGGAACATAGGTCAGCGGATTGCCGAAGAACGTGCCGCTAAGGGCGGCCACGATATTGCCGTTGAGCAGGCGCGCTCCGATGGCGGCGACCAGAAAATGCAGGCCATAGAAGGGTGTAAACGCGGCAAACACCCCTGCCCCGATACCGCGCGCGATCCGCTCGGGCGAGTCTGGCAAGCGGCGAACGCGATGTTTGACATAGTGAAAGGCGCGGGTCCATCCGCCACGTGGATAGACAAACTCAGATGCGGCCTGAATGGGAGAGCGTCGATCTCGGCGCTTGAAAACCACTCCTGATCACCTCATCTCAACCAGCCGGCAGGGCGGCATTTTCACGCTCTCGGTACCGTTCGACAGCGGCCACGTCACTTTCTGCCTCGAGCATCAGCATCAGCGAATGCAATTGTTCAAGGTCTCGCAGTTCGACATTGATCAGCAGTCGGTAAAAATCCGGTTTGCGGTCGACGAACTCAAGGTTCGAGATATTGGCCTTTTTCTCGCCGATCAATGTGCAAATACGCCCCAGTACGCCCGCATCGTTGCCGATGGTGAGGTCAAGTGTCGCGCCATAGACTGCCGGGTGGGTGCCGGAATGCCAGTGAAGATCGACCCACCGCTCGGGCTCATTCTCATATGCGCCCAGGCGGTTGCAATCGATGGCGTGAACCTCGACGCCCTTACCCCGATGCGTGATGCCGACAATCCGCTCGCCCGGCAGGGGCTGACAGCAGGGGGCGCGGTCGAATTTCTGACCTGGCTCAAGACCGATCACGGCGCGCCGCAGGGGGATCGCATCGCCGTCATCCTGTGTCAGTTCCGGATAAACGGCGCTGACCACGTCATGGGCTGTCAGTTCGGCACTGCCCAAGCGTGCCAGCAGCTCATGCCGGTCTTTCAGACGCAGGTGTTTGGCGGCTGTATCCAGCGCTTTGTCTGTGGATTTGCGGCCGACATGTTCGAACCCGGAACGCGCAAGCTCTTTGCCAAGTTTGATGAACCGCTCACGGTCAACCTCGCGCAGGGCACGGCGGATCGCGGTGCGAGCCTTGCCGGTCACCGCGATCTCAAGCCAAGTGACCTGAGGGGTTTGGCCATCGGCGGTGATGATATCGACCGACTGCCCGTTCTTCAGTCGGGTCCAGAGCGGCACGCGGATCGCATCGACCTTTGCCCCGACACAGGCGTGGCCGATACGGGTGTGGATGGCGTAGGCAAAATCAATCGGCGTCGCCCCACGCGGTAGCTTCACGACATCGCCTTTCGGCGTGAAGCAGAATACCTGGTCCGAGTACATCTCAAGCTTGACGGCTTCAAGGAAGTCTTCGTGATCTTCCTCATTGTCGAATTGCTCGGTCAGGTTCGAAATCCACTTGGCCGGGTCGACCGCAAACGGGTTCTCGGTCCGGACACCGTCGCGATAAGACCAGTGCGCGGCCACGCCGGTTTCAGCCACATCGTGCATCTGGCGGGTACGGATCTGAACTTCGACCCGTTTGCCGTCACGCCCCGAGACAGTGGTGTGGATCGAGCGGTAGCCGTTCGATTTCGGTTGAGATATATAGTCCTTGAACCTGCCAGGCACCGCGCGCCAGCGCTGGTGGATCGCGCCGAGGGTGCGGTAGCAGTCTTCCTCGGTTTCGGTGATGATGCGGAAGCCGTAGATATCGGATAGGCGCGAGAAGCCCTGATCCTTTTCCTGCATCTTGCGCCAGATTGAATAGGGTTTCTTGGCGCGACCGAAGACTTCGGCCTCGATGCCCGCTTTCTCCAACTCATGACGCATGTCGCCTGTGATCCGGTGGATCACGTCTCCGGTTTCGCGCTGCAGTGTGATGAAGCGGCGGATGATCGACTGACGCCCTTCGGGGTTCAGCACTCGGAAGGCGAGGTCTTCGAGTTCCTCGCGCATCCACTGCATTCCCATCCGGCCCGCAAGCGGCGCGTAGATATCCATCGTCTCGCGTGCTTTGACGATCTGCTTTTCCGGGCGCATCGCCTTGATCGTGCGCATGTTATGCAAGCGGTCGGCCAGCTTGACCAAGATCACCCGCAAATCCTTGGACATGGCCATGAATAGCTTGCGGAAATTCTCAGCCTGTTTGGTTTCGCGGCTTGAGAGTTGCAGGTTGGTCAGTTTGGTGACGCCATCGACCAGTTTGGCGACCTCATCCCCGAACAGCTCGGCCACTTTACCATAGCTGGCTTTGGTGTCTTCGATCGTGTCGTGCAAAAGCGCCGTGATAATGGTCGCATCATCCAGACGCTGTTCGGTCAGGATGGCGGCAACGGCAACGGGATGGGTAAAATAGGGCTCGCCAGAATGGCGGAACTGCCCTTCATGCATCTGCTGGCCGAATTCATAGGCCTTGGCGATGCGTTCAGCGTTTGTCTTTGGGTTATAATTGCGGACCAGCGCAATCAGGTCGTCAGCAGAAATCATCCGGTCCGCACCTTCGTTTTGAGGGCTTACCCCTGCCCTTGAGCCTCCATCAGAGCACGCAGGAGTTTTTCTTCCGACATGTCATCTTCGGCAGGCTTGTCCGATTCGGCACCCATCAGCAACGCCATCTGATCTTCTTCCGGCTCATCAACCTCGATCTGGGTCTGGTTGGCCTCGATCAGACGCTCGCGCAGCTCGTCTGCGCTCTGGGTCTCGTCCGCGATTTCACGCAGCGAGACAACGGGGTTTTTGTCGTTGTCACGGTCCACAGTGATCGGTCCACCGGCGGAAATCTCACGCGCACGATGGGCGGCAAGCATCACCAGTTCAAACCGGTTGGGAACCTTGTCTACGCAGTCTTCAACCGTCACGCGGGCCATGGAACGCTACTCCGTTGCTGAGTCCATATCAGGAAGCGTTGTATCTAAGACCGATTGAACGCCTTGACAAGCAGGAAATAGCGCAAATCCACCAATCTACAAAGGTGTGACCGCTGCTATATCTTCAGCTGGCAGTGCCTCGAGCATTTGTTGGACGGTCTGGCCTAGAACCGGATGGCGCCAATCCGGGGCCACGTCGGCCATAGGCACAAGCACAAACGCCCGGTCCTGCAAGCGGGGATGGGGCAAAATCAGCTGCTCTGGCGCCTCTTGACGCTGTGCATCCGCGGGCAGGGTCAGCCAGCGATCGAAGGTGGCGGGATCGGGCAATAACTGATCATCGTAGCACACCAGATCCAGATCCAGCGTCCGCATCCCCCAGCGCTGCACCCGCTCACGACCGAACTCATGCTCGACCTCATGCAGAACCTCCAGCAGCTGCGCAGGTGTAAGGTCAGTCTCGATCAAAAGGGCTGCATTGACGTAGTCGGGGCCCGCACCCGGAGGGAAACAGGGGGTTGCAAAAAACCGGCTTTCGGCGCGAATCACCACACCACGGTCCGCAAGCGCTATTATTGCGTTGCGAAGTGTCACCTTGGGCCCTAGTCCGCTCAGATTGAGATTTGCGCCCATCGCAACAACTGCATTTGAAGTGGTTTTGCCCATTAATACCCCCATATTCGGCCAAATGCATACTTGCGATGCGCATTAAAAGCCCTAATTATAGGCACACCAGCACGCTTAATTTTACACCACTCACTCTTAGACGCGCAGCGGGCTGGATTATACCGGAAGGACCTATTTATGTTTTATAAGGACGAACGGCTAGCGCTGTTCATCGACGGCTCGAATCTTTATGCCGCCGCAAAAGCACTTGGCTTCGACATCGACTACAAGCTTCTGCGGCAGGAATTCATGCGCCGTGGTAAGCTTCTGCGTGCTTTCTACTACACGGCGCTGCTGGAGAATGACGAGTACTCTCCGATCCGACCACTGGTTGACTGGCTGCACTACAATGGCTTCACCATGGTGACCAAACCGGCCAAGGAATACACCGACAGTATGGGGCGTCGGAAGGTAAAGGGTAACATGGATATCGAACTCACCGTCGATGCCATGGAACTGGCACCACGCGTTGATCATATCGTGCTATTCTCGGGCGATGGGGATTTCCGCCCGCTAATTGCCAGCCTGCAACGCCAAGGCGTGCGGGTTTCGGTCGTGTCGACCATCCGCAGCCAGCCTCCGATGATCTCGGACGAGCTGCGCCGCCAGGCTGACAACTTCATCGAACTGGAAGACCTGCGCGACGTGATCGGCCGCCCGCCTCGGGAAATGCCGACCGAACCACGTAGTGTAGCAGCCGCCGGCGGGCACTAGCCCTCGGCGTCACGATTGGGGATGAGATTAGCGCGGTCAGGGTATGAAACCCTGGCCGCGCTTCTTTAACTAAGGTTTGGTACTGAAACACCTAACGGCTATCAGTGATTCATGTCAGATCAATGACGCCGCCCTGTCTGGACCAAGGCCGTGAAAAGACCTACCTGTGGCGCAAGGAGACAGCGACATGACCAAGCCGCCATTGACTTTGTACCTGGCCGCGCCGCGCGGGTTCTGCGCGGGCGTGGACCGTGCCATCAAGATCGTCGAGATGGCGCTGCAGAAATGGGGCGCGCCGGTCTATGTCCGGCACGAGATCGTCCACAACAAATTCGTGGTCGACGGGCTGCGCGCCAAGGGGGCCGTGTTTGTCGAGGAACTGGATGAGTGTCCAGATGACCGGCCGGTGATCTTCTCGGCTCATGGGGTCCCCAAATCCGTACCTGCCACGGCCGCTCGTCGCGAGATGATGTATGTCGATGCCACCTGCCCTCTGGTCTCGAAGGTCCATGTCGAGGCGCAGCGCCACTCGGATAATGGCTTGCAGATGATAATGATCGGCCACAAAGGCCACCCCGAGACCATCGGTACCATGGGACAGCTGCCCGAAGGCGAGGTGCTGCTGGTCGAAACCGTCGAAGATGTCGGCACAGTTCAGGTCCGAGATCCGGATCAGCTGGCCTTTGTCACCCAGACCACCCTGTCGGTCGATGACACCAAGGATATCATCGCGGCGCTTGAAGAGCGGTTCCCCAAGATCGTCGGCCCGCACAAGGAAGACATCTGCTACGCCACAACAAACCGGCAAGAGGCCGTGAAAGCCGTAGCGCCGAAAGCGGATGCGCTGCTGGTGGTGGGCGCTCCGAACTCGTCCAACTCACGGCGATTGGTCGAGGTCGCCTCGCGCGCTGGATGCAACTATGCGCAGTTGGTGCAACGTGCCTCCGATATTGACTGGCGCGCGCTTGAGGGAATTTCGAGCATTGCCATCACTGCCGGAGCCTCAGCCCCTGAGGTACTGGTGAATGAAGTCATCGACGCGTTCAGCGATCACTACGACGTAACCGTCGACCTCGTGGAAACCGCTGTCGAAAACGTAGAATTCAAAGTCCCGCGCGTGTTGAGGCAACCGGCATGAACGGCGTCCCCAAATCCGCGCTCTATCTGGGGTTGGCGGGGCTGATCCCGTTCATTTGGGGGGCACTGACTTATCTGAATTCGGATCTGCACGATCTGGGCATGCGCGAACTAGGCTCTCGTTTCGTGGGGCCTTACATTCAGCTGTTCTATGGCTCGGTTATCCTGAGTTTCATGTCCGGTGTATTGTGGGGGTTTGCCACGAAGACCTCGGGCAGCAGGGCGACTGTGGGCTATACTCTGTCGGTCCTTCCCGCCCTTTGGGCGTTTTTCATGACAGGCGGCGGGCCGATCAGCACCGGCACCAATCTGATGATCGGCTTTGCCGGGCTTTTGGTGCTGGACGCCCTGTTCCGGTATTGGGGCCTCGCGCCACGCTGGTGGATGCGATTGCGTATCCTGCTGACGGCCATCGTGCTGCTGTGCCTGGCTGTCGGGGTATACCTATGAGCGATCGTGAGACGATCTCAGTCTATGACGAACAGGCCGCGCGCTATGCCGACCTGACCGATCAAGCCAACACCGAGGACCCGCAACTGACCCGGTTCATTCAGGCCGTCCCAACAGGTGGCAAGGTGCTGGATCTGGGCTGCGGCCCCGGTGCCTCATCAGTGATCATGGCGCAGGCGGGGCTAGAGGTTGAGGCCATGGATGCCTCGGCCGAGATGGTCCGGCTGGCCTCGGCGCACCCTGGCGTTTCCGCCCGCCAGGCGGCGTTCTCGGACCTGAAGGACGAGGATGTCTATGACGGCATCTGGGCCAATTTCAGCCTTCTACACGCCAAACGCGCGGATTTACCGAACCATCTGGCCGCCATTCACCGGGCGTTGAAACCCAAGGGCGTCTTCTATATCGCCATGAAGCTGGGACAGGGTGAAGGGCCGGATCGTTTGGGGCGGTTCTACAGCTATTATTCCGAGGAAGACTTGAAAACTTATCTGCAAAAGGCGGGCTTTACCGTCACCGCACGACGACTTGGCAGCGGCACCGGGCTGGATGGCTCAGTCTCGGACTGGATTGGGCTTGCCGCCCATGCCTGAGCTATTTGCCTATACCGACGGCGCCTGTTCCGGCAATCCCGGCCCCGGTGGCTGGGGCGTGCTGCTGCGCGCGATGCAGGGGGACTCGGTCCTGAAAGAACGGGAACTTAAGGGCGGTGAGGCTGAGACCACCAACAACCGGATGGAACTGCTGGCCGCGATCAGCGCGCTGGAGGCGCTGGAGCGCGCGTCCAAGATCACCGTTGTGACCGACAGCGCCTATGTGAAGAACGGCGTGACGGGATGGATTTTCGGGTGGAAACGGAACGGTTGGAAAACCTCGAACAAGAAACCCGTCAAAAATGTCGACCTTTGGCAGCGGTTGGACGAGGCGCAGGGTCGTCATGACGTGACATGGGAATGGGTCAAAGGCCATGCAGGCCATCCCGAAAACGAAAAAGCAGATGAGCTGGCCCGCGCGGGCATGGCTCCCTTCAAACCCGCAAAGGCGCAGGAGTGAGCGCGCTTGCCCTGCTGGATTACGCCTCGGTTCTGGTCTTCGCGCTGACCGGGGCGCTGGTGGCCAGCCGGGCGCAGCTTGATCTGGTCGGGTTTGCCTTTATCGCCTGCCTGACTGCGGTCGGAGGCGGCACCGTGCGGGACCTGCTGCTGGATCGCCATCCGGTCTTTTGGGTTGGCCAGCCGGACTACATCCTGATCGCGGTCGGGGCCGCCGTTCTTGTGTTCTTCACCGCGCATCTGGTCGAAAGCCGCTATAGCTGGCTGATCTGGCTGGACAGTTTCGCTTTGTCCATTGCCGTTGCTGCGGGAACCGGAGCAGCTCTTTCGCTGGATCAATCCGGCATCATCGTGGTGCTGATGGGCGTCACCACCGGATGTCTGGGCGGATTGATGCGCGATGTGGTCTGCAATGAGGTCCCTCTGGTCCTGAAACAGGGAGAGCTTTACGTCTCATGCGCGTTTGCCGGTGCGTTGACGGCGGTAGTCGCGACACGACTTGGTCTCGAGGGCCTGCCCGCGTTGGCGCTATGTGCCGCGATCTGCTGGGCCTTGCGCGCCGGATCGCTTACCTTTGGTTGGAGGCTTCCCGTCTACAAAGCCCGCCCGCCGCGCCAATAGGGCGTGTACCGCCCGAAACAAACCGAAGGCCCACTCGTGAAACCCGTCCTGTTCTTGTTCGCCGCCAGTGTGCTATGGCTCGCCTCTTGCGCGGAACCCTATAGCCCGACGCGATTCGTGGCCCAGGGCGATCAGATCGTCGTCACCGGAGCCATCGACCACACCACCCTTGGCGCCTTTCGTGCGGTGGCCGCCGACAACCCGCAGATCAAAACGCTTGTCCTGCAAAGCATCGAAGGATCGGTGGATGACGACGCCAACGTGATCTTCTCGCGCGAGGTGCGCAACCATGGTTTTGACACGGTGGTGCCGTCTGATGGCATGGTCGCCTCGGGCGGGACGGACCTGTTTCTGGCGGGCAACAGGCGCACCTTGCAGCCCGGCGCTTGCGTCGGCGTTCATAGCTGGGGCGGAGGGGGCATCATCGCTACCGAACTGCCCAAGGACGACCCCGAACACGACCGATATCTGGACTACTATGACTATATCGGCGTGTCCGAGGATTTCTATTGGTACACGCTAGAGGTCGCCTCGGAGGACGAAATGCACTGGATGACAGCCGCCGAGGCCAACAGCTACGACATGGCTACCACGCGCGCGACGCTTCTGGGGTCAGCCTCAACCTGCGATGCGCGCTGAAATCAGCGCGACAACAGCCGCGCGCCAATCTCTTTGACGAATTTCGCGGCAACCATTGCGGTCATTCCATAGGGGTCGCGATGGGGGTTCAGTTCGACAATATCCGCGCCGACCAACTGCCCCTCGAACCGATGGATCAGGTCGATCACCTCGCGTGTGCTGAGCCCACCAGGTTCGTGATGTGACACACCCGGTGCAAAGGCCGGGTCCAGCGCGTCGAGGTCCAGAGACAGGTAGACCGGCCCGTCAAAGCTGATCTCCAGATCGGGACGCCAATTGCGCATGTCGATCACCTCGACCCCGAACTTGTCCGCTTGCTCCTGTTGGTGCTTGTTCATGGTGCGGATACCGACCTGAACCAGACGTTTGACCTTGCCGGTCTCCATCACCCGCGCGAAAGGGCAGCCATGGCCCAGAGGGCCAATATCTTGCGTGTCATACAGGTCGGGATGCGAGTCGATATGCAGGATGTTCAGCCCCTCGTACCGCTCGGCATGGGCCTTGATCAGCGGGAACGCGACCGAGTGATCACCGCCCAGAGACAACAGCCGCGCGCCGGTTTCGATCCGTGCGGCGGCCCCGGCCTCGATCCGGTCGATTGGTTCATGCCCGCGCATCTCGAACACCTCCAGATCACCCGTATCCTTGAACCGGTCCGTGGCCCCCAGATCGGTGCCATCCTCGGCCGTCAGATTGGCCGCACCGGAATGCAACGCCTCGCGAATGCGCCCGGGTGCAAAGGCCGGACCCTGCAGAAATGAGGAATGCAAATCCAGTGGAACGCCCATCAGGGCAACATCACCGGCGTTCAGATCATAAGACATGGGTCACCTGCTTGAAAACTCGACTTGATCAGGCGGCGACCCAAGGGAAAGGTCAAGCCTTAACGGCGCTTTAAACTCTGCCATATCCAGATCACCAGCAACGCGCCCAGCACCGCCCCCACAAAACCGGACAACCAGCCGGAAACGGTGATCAGTGCACGCAACAGGAACCCGCCGACCAAGGCACCGACGATACCAATCAGCATGGTAGTGGGAATATCGGCCTCAATCCGCATCAGGCGGGTCGCGAGGAACCCTGCGGCGGCTCCGATCACTATCAGGGCGACGACAGGCATGTCATCGCCTCCAATGGGTCGGCACGATGATCAGCGCACCGATTGAGGATAGAACCGCGTCCAGCCCAGGCGGGCCAAAGCTAATGCCGAACATGATGCGGACGAAGTAGAACAGGAACGCGCCGCCGACACAGATAATGATGGATTGCAGGTAACCGTTATGGGTGAATTCCGTCTTCTCGGACAGGTAGCCGACAATCCCGGCAATCACGACGGTGCCCATCAGGACCATGAACATCTGTCTCTACTCCGACGTCAGGCGGGTGCCGACCGGGATGGGCCAACCCCGCAGAAAGGTTTCCCTATCCTGCGCGCCTTTGCCTGCCCGTTGCAAGCGCAACAGTTCAACCGCGCCCTGCCCGCAGGCGACATGCAATTCGGATGTCAGGACCTCTCCCGGAGTGCCCTGCCCCTGTGCCACGCGCGAAGCCAGCAGCTTGAGGCGCGCGCCCTCCATCTCGGTCCACGCGCCGGGAAAGGGCGACAGGCCCCGGATCTGGCGGTCGACCTCAACCGCGGTACGGGTCCAGTCGATCCGCGCCTCGGATTTGTCGATCTTCGAGGCGTAGGTGACACCCTCTTCGGGTTGTGGCTGGGGGGTGAGGTCCGGCAGCTGGGTCAAGGCTTCGGTGATCAACGCGCCCCCCATTGTCGAGAGCCGGTCGTGTAGCTGCGCGGTGGTCTCCTCGGCCTCGATCGGCGTGGCTTCACGCATCAGAACGGGGCCGGTGTCCAAACCCGCCTCCATCTGCAGGATGCAGATGCCGGTTTCCACGTCGCCCGACATGATCGCGCGATGGATCGGCGCGGCCCCGCGCCAGCGTGGTAACAGGCTCGCATGGATGTTCAGACAACCCTGTGCGGGTGCGTCCAGAATGGCTTGCGGAAGAAGCAGGCCGTAGGCGACGACTACCGCCACATCCGCGTTTAAGGCGGCAAACGCGGCCTGTTCTTCGGGCGATTTCAGCGAGACTGGGTGCCGGACCTCTAGCCCCAACGCCTCGGCGCGCGCATGCACGGGTGTCGGGCGGTCTTTCTTGCCCCGGCCAGCAGGGCGCGGGGGCTGGCAATAGACGGCGGCGATCTCATGCCCCGCATCGACCAGAGCGTCCAATACCGGGACCGAAAAATCGGGCGTGCCCATGAAAATTAGTCGCATCTTCCGCTCCGGTACGATTTCCGGGTGCCGGTCTGAAGCCCGACCTACCCCTGTTTTTTGGCTTTGCGCAGCAGCATGTCTCGTTTGACCTTGCTGAGGCGGTCGAAATACATCCGGCCGTTCAGATGGTCGATCTGGTGCTGCACGCTGGTGGCCTCGATCCCCACAAAATCGCGGCAGTCAATGATGCCCTGTTCGTTCAGGAATTTGACGGTCACGGCCCGAGGGCGCTTTACCTTGGCCGACACGCCCGGCAGATTCGGGCTGGCCTCATCATGTTCGCGCAACTCGATCGAGCTGTGCAGGATTTCCGGGTTCGCCAGTCGTACCACCCGACCGCGCTCGGTCGAGCCATCGACAACGGCCAGACGCAGCATCACCCCGATCTGAGGCGCGGCCAAACCTACACCGGGCATCGCCTCCATCGTGTCGATCATATCGTCCCATATGGCCCGGATCTCATCGGTGATCTCAGACACATCCTCGGCCTTGGTCCGCAGGCGTTTGTCCGGCCATGGCAGGCAGGTGCGGACACTCATGTGCGGGCCTTCTCGCGCTTGAGCTTTTGCATCTTGCGCGTGATCATCTGCCGTTTTAGCGGCTTGAGGTAGTCGATGAACAGCTTGCCATCCAAGTGGTCGATCTCATGCTGCACGCAGGTGGCCCAGAGCCCATCAAAACTCTCCTGCTGCGCGCTACCATTCTGGTCCATCCAGGCCACGTCGACGGTTTTAGGCCGCGTAACCTCGGCATATTGATCCGGGATCGACAGGCAACCTTCCTCGTAGACATTGGTCTCATCCGACGAGGCGATGATTTCGGGGTTGAACATGACCAGCGGACGAGGAGCCTCGCCTTCTTCCTTGACGCAATCGAGAACGATCAGGCGATCCAGCACTCCGATCTGCGGCGCGGCCAGACCAATGCCAGGCGCATCATACATGGTCTCCAACATGTCATCGGCCAGCTTGCGCAGATCATCTGTCAGATCAGCAACCGGGGCGCAGACCTTTTTCAGGCGAGGATCGGGATGGATCAAAATAGTGCGTTTCATGAGGCTGATTTAGGGCATCCCGCCCGTCGCCGCAACGCCCCCCTTGCACCCGTCCGATTTGTAGTTAGCTTTCGCCTCGACAGATGGAGCAGACATGACTTTCAATACCCCAACCGACCGCCGCGGAACCCACAGTTCAAAATGGGACAAGATGGAGCAACTCTACGGCGTATCCCCCGATGATGGGCTGGCGATGTGGACGGCAGATTCCGACTATCAGACCGCGCCGTGCGTGATTGATGCGGTGCGCCGTGCAGCCGAACATGGGGTCTTTGGCTATTCGTGGAAACACCCTGAATACTTGGCTTCGGTTCAGTGGTGGATGCAAACCCGCCATGACTGGCAAATCGACACCGATTGGGTGCTGACCTCGCAAGGTTTGGGCAATGCAATCGCCCTCTGTCTGGATGTCTGGAGCGAACCGGGCGATGGCGCTGTGATCTTCACGCCCGTTTACCATGAGTTTGCCCATAAGGTTAACAAATCCGGACGCCGTGTGGTGGAATGCCCGCTGGTGCGCGACGGCGACAGCTACGCGATTGATCTGGACGACGCGCAATCGCGTCTGGATGGGTCAGAAAAGCTGCTGCTGTGGTGTTCGCCGCAAAACCCGTCGGGCCGGGTTTGGACGACTGAGGAGCTGCGCTCGGTGGCTGAATTCGCGGGGCGCAACGGGCTGATTCTGGTCTCGGATGAGATCCATCATGATCTGGTTTACCCGGGGGCGAAGTTTGTCCCGATGGATGTCGCAGCACCTGAGGCACGACCTTGGACTGTGACTCTTACGGCGGCGTCGAAGACCTTCAATATTGCGGGACAGCGCACCGGCAACATGATCATCCCCGACCCGAAGCTGCGCGCGGCGATGCGCCACCGGCTGGATACGTTGGACTATGAACCTAGCGCCTTGGGCGTGGCCATGATCACCGCCGCCTACACGCCCGAAGGGGCGGAATGGGTGGATGCTCAGGTCGCGCATCTGGATAAAAACCGCCAGCTGTTTGACGCCACGATCGCCGAGATTCCCGGCCTTTGGTCGATGCCCCTGCAGGCGACCTATCTGGCCTGGGTCGATTTCTCGGGCACCGGGATGAACCATGATGAGTTCGTTCGACGCCTGCGCAAAGATGCGCGGATCGCGACCTCGTCAGGCCCCGGATTTGGTTCGGGCGGCGAGACTTTCGAACGCTTCAATCTTGCCACCCAACGCGCCCGCGTCGAAGTGGCCTGCGCGCGGCTGAAACAGGCGTTCGGGGATCTGCAATAGCGGATGCGCCTGCTGGCCCGGATCACGCTGGTCTTTCTGATCGCGGCCCTTGGCTGGATCGGCTGGCAGAGATACGGGCCGCGCCCTCCCGCGCCTGCCATGGCGCCTGACGCGGCACAGATCGACCACATTCTGATCGAAAAATCTGCCCGTCGTCTGACCGCAACCTTGGATGGCGCCATCGTACTGCAAACCGAGATTGCGTTGGGGTTCGCACCGGAAGGAGATAAGGAGCAGGAAGGCGACGGTAGGACGCCCGTCGGAGTGTTCACCATCGACCGGCGCAATCCGAACAGTGCGTTCCACCTGTCACTTGGGATCGACTACCCGCAACCCGAAGACATCGCCCGCGCACAGCAGCAGGACATAGACCCCGGCGGCGATATCTTCATTCACGGGCAACCAAATGGCGTTGTCGGCCTCACCCTGCCCGGAGACTGGACGCTGGGCTGTATCGCTTTGTCCAATGAAAAGATGGCCCAGCTTTGGAGCCTGACTCCGACCGGAACAACCGTCGAAATTCGACCCTAGATCGCTTTCCGTTTGATTTGAGCCGAAACACGCGGCCCCTCCCTGCGGTCGAACGCGCCTTTCGATAAACTGCCCTTAGGGAAAGCGCTTCAGTCCTCGTACCCCAGCAGGGCAATGGGAGCATCCGGTGCGCGGTAGAAATCCAGCGGTGCCTTGTCGGAAGCCGCCGTGTTGCGCTTGAACTCATAGCGCATTTCGCCTGCCTCTTCCTCGTCCGCGACGATCAGGCATTGATACAAATGGTTCGCACCGTCATGGATATCGACCAACCCGCGCAAACGCGGCGTGGTTTCAGCCTCGACTGTAAATCCATTCTTCCACAATCTAAGAATTTTGAAGTAATTGTCGCCCATTTCCACCCGCAAACGGCTGGTCTTTTTCAAAGTGGCGATTCGCGCAGCCTCCAACTCAGCGCTCATTTCCTTGGAAACATAGGTACTCATCAAATTTCCCCCCTTCGATATCTCTTATTGTGGAGGCAAAACTGTAAAAATCCAGTGAAGCCGACCACATACCAACACAGCGCACGCAGATGTTGCGCGCGCATCTCAGGCTGGTGTTGTGCGCAGGTGCAGGCTGCATGCGCGCGGGCTGTCATAGGAAGGCCGGGTACTGCGCCCTATCTTTGCCGAAACGCAGATACGGAGGACGCGAGATGGGCCTGTTGGTCGACGGAACCTGGCACGACACCTGGTATGACACCAAATCCACCGGCGGCGCATTCAAGCGCAGCGCCGCTCAATTCCGCAATTGGCTGACGGCTGATGGCAGCGCTGGCGCGTCCGGCAAAGGTGGCTTCAAGGCCGAACCGGGGCGCTATCACCTCTATGTCAGTCACGCCTGTCCTTGGGCCCATCGCACACTGATCTTTCGGGAACTCAAAGGGCTGACCGATCTGATCTCAGTCTCGGTGGTGCATCCAGACATGCTGGACAAGGGCTGGAGTTTTGAAACCGACGATCACGGCGCGACCGGAGATGATCTGTATGGTCTGGACTATGCTCATCAAATCTACACCAAGGCCGACCCCGCCTATTCCGGCCGGGTTACGGTGCCGATCCTGTGGGACAAACAGCAGGAGACGATCGTCTCGAACGAAAGCTCGGAAATCATCCGCATGTTCAACTCGGTCTTCAACGAGATCACGGGCAACCGAGATGACTACTGGCCCGAGGAAATGCGCGACGAGATCGAAGAGGTCAACGCGCGGATCTATTCGGACGTCAATAATGGTGTCTACAAATCCGGCTTTGCCACCTCGCAAGAGGCATATGACGCCGCCATCCGTCCCCTGTTCGACACGTTGGACTGGCTCGAGGATCGTCTGGCCCGGAACCGCTACCTGATGGGCGACCGCGTGACCGAGGCCGATTGGCGTCTGTTCACCACACTGATCCGGTTCGATCCGGTCTATCACCTGCACTTCAAGTGCAACAAACGACGGCTGATCGACTATCCTAACCTCTGGGCCTATACGCGTGAGCTATATCAATGGCCCGGCGTCGCGCAGACCGTGAACATGAACCATATCGTGCGGCACTATCACTACAGTCACGACAGCATCAATCCGCACCGGATCATCCCGGTGAACCCGACGCTTGACTATCTTGAACCGCACGGACGGGATCAGCGCCCCGCTGCGTAATGCTCTACCATCGCCGCCAGATCCTCGGGCGGGGTGCCGCTTTGCACATAGGCACAGGCATTGGGACTGTGGGCAAAGATCGACCCGTCCGAGAAGAAGGTGGTGTTGGTGACAAAAATCACCCGCGCCTCGGGGCGACGGTAGCTGGCGAAATCGGCAACGGCCAGCGCGCTGCCGGTTTCCAGAACCAGATCCAGCACGATAATCTCGAACTCAGAGCCATAGAGCGCCAGTATCGCGGCCTCTTGCCCAGCCACAAGCGTCACCTCGGCACCTTGCCGTTCAAGATGCCTTTTCCAGACCCGACCCAGATCGGGGTTACTCTCAACAATCAAAACTTTCATACTACAACCTCGGCACTTGGTGTGGTGAGTGGTGCCGACCCCCAAGACCCGTGATCACGTCATTTCCTTAACAAAGTGTTAACTCCGCCTGCTGACGGCCCTGATCACGCGGATTTGCTTGTCAAAACGGCGAAAATCCGCTTGAAGCGGGGCGAATACGACATTTGGGGCATGCGTTGGGATGAACGATACCGAATTGAATCCTCGTGCGAAACGCGACCATGGTGGCGGTCTGGATGGGGCCATCGCGCAATATGGCGGCGCGCGCAGCGATTGGATCGACCTGTCCACCGGCATCAACCCGCATCCCTACCCGATTGCAGGGCTGCACCCCTCGGATTGGACCGAACTGCCCGATCATGGCGCGTTCGAGCGCCTCAGCACAGCCGCCCGCCAGTTCTGGAATGTCCCGGCGGAGGCGGCGATCCTGCCCGCGCCCGGAGCTTCGGCCCTGATCGCGCGCATTCCCGCACTGGCGACGCAAGGCCGGGTCCAGATCACGATGCCCACCTATAACGAACACGCCGCCGCCTTTCGGGCTCAAGGCTGGTCGGTGCAGGAAACCGGCCCTGCTGATGCGCGCGTAATCGTACACCCGAACAACCCGGATGGCCGGGTGTGGCGAGCCAACGACGCCACCGCGCCTTTGACCATCATTGACGAAAGCTTTTGCGACGTGATGCCCGGTGCCTCGTTGATCCATCTGGCCGGACAGCCCGGCGTGATCGTGCTGAAGAGCTTCGGCAAATTCTGGGGGCTGGCCGGGATGCGCCTGGGCTTTGCTATCGGTGCGCCGGACCTGATTGCCCGCCTGAACGACTTGACCGGCCCGTGGGCTGTCTCGGGTCCTGCGCTGCGGGTCGGAACACAAGCCCTGCAGGACTCGGATTGGGCAAGCAAGACTCGCGTGCGTCTGGAGGACGAGGCCACCCGGCTGGACGCCCTGGTTATTGATAAAGGCGCGCGGCTGGTCGGAGGCACAAGCCTGTTCCGCCTCTACGAGGTCGATGATGCAGTCCTCTGGCAAGACCGGTTGGCACAGGCTCATATCTGGAGCCGCATCTTCCCCTACTCCCAACGCTATCTGCGCCTTGGCCTCCCTCCTGCACACGGGTGGGATCGGCTGGAGGCCGCGCTGTGAGCATCCCCTTTCTGTTGGTCTGCGCCATGTGTCTGGACGCGGCATTGGGCGAGCCGGACTGGCTCTGGTGCCGCATCCGGCACCCTGCGGTGGTGATCGGCAATGCCATAGGATGGCTGGACAATCGGCTGAACCGCGGTGCGGCACGGCGCGCCAAGGGCGTCTGCACGCTGATCCTGCTGGTCGTGGCAGCCTATGGTGTCGGCTGGGTGCTGGCGCAGTTTGGCGGAGTGATCGAAATTCTAGTCTGCGCAATCCTGCTAGCGCAGAAATCTCTGGTGACCCATGTCCGCGCCGTCGGCGACGGGCTACGCGTCTCGCTCGCTGACGGGCGGGCGCAGGTGGCTATGATCGTCTCGCGCGACACAAGCGACATGACCGAAGAACAAGTTGCCCGGTCCGCAATCGAAAGCGCGGCAGAGAACCTCAGCGACGGCGTTATCGCGCCCGCTTTCTGGTTTCTGGTGGCGGGCCTGCCCGGGTTGCTGGTCTACAAGGCCGTGAATACCGCTGACAGCATGATCGGCTACCGCACCCAGAAACACCGCGACTTTGGATGGGCCTCGGCCCGGTTCGACGACCTGCTGAACCTGATCCCTGCGCGCCTGACCTGCCTGATGATCGTGGCGCTGTCAGGTCAATGGGCACGTTGGAACGATATCCTGCAGGATGCCCGCCGCCATATCTCGCCCAATGCAGGCTGGCCCGAGGCCGCCATGGCCCGCGCGCTCGACGTCGCACTGGCCGGGCCGCGCAGCTATGACGGACAGTTGCGCGACCTGGCCTGGGTCAATGGCGATGCGCGCCGTCAGATCGGCGCGGCAGAGGTTTTCCGCGCAAGCGACATGCTCTGGCGTGTCTGGGGGCTTGCGCTTGGCCTCGTCTCAGTGTGGGTTGGGATCAACGTGATCTTCTAAAGGACGCCCCATGCGCTTTCTGTCCGGCCTCTTCGCCGCCGCCCTGATGACCTCGCCCGCCTTTGCGCAATGTGGCGGAGGGTTCAATTCCTTCGTCAAAGGGCTGAAGGCCGAGGCCGTTCAACAAGGGTTCGACAAGCCGACTGTCGACGCCTTCTTCAAGGGCGTCCAGCAGGACAACGCCGTTCTGAAAGCCGACCGCGCGCAAGGGGTGTTCCAGAAACCCTTCATCGACTTTTCGCGCCGCCTGATCTCGGCCAACCGGATCGACCGCGGCAAGGCCATGTCCCAGAAATACGACGCGGTGTTCGACCGGATCGAGCGCGAATATGGCATCTCACGCGGGGTCCTGCTGGCCTTCTGGGCGTTCGAGACCGATTACGGCGCGTTTCAGGGCGATTTCAACACCCGCAATGCGCTGGTCACGCTGGCCCATGACTGCCGCCGCCCCGAGTTGTTCCGACCCCAGATCTTCGCGGCCATCGAGCTGTACAGTCAGGGCAATTTCGACCCCGCCCGCACCACGGGCGCCTGGGCCGGAGAAATCGGCATGGTCCAGATGCTGCCCCGAGACATTCTGGAAAACGGCGTGGATGGGGATGGGGACGGCAAGGTCTCACTAAAAACCTCGGCCCCGGATGCGCTGATGTCGGGGGGCAAGATGCTGTCGCATCTGGGCTGGCAACCGGGCCAGCCTTGGTTGCAGGAGGTGACAGTGCCCGCGCAGATGGATTGGTCGCTGTCCGGGCCGGGCAAACCTCGTGCAGTGTCTGACTGGCAGGCAATGGGTGTGCAGGCCCGTAGCGGCTCGCTGGCCAACCTGCCTGCCTCGCTGATCCTACCGCAGGGGCACAAAGGGCCGGCTTTTCTAGCCTATCCGAATTTCGACGTCTATTTCGAATGGAACCAGAGCTTTGTTTATGTCCTTACGGCGGCCTATTTCGGCACAAGGCTAGAAGGCGCGCAGATCTATGACGCGGGCAATCCCGCAGCAGGCCTGAACGGCGCGCAGATGAAGCAATTGCAGAGCAAGCTGCAAACGCGCGGCTATGACGTGGGCAAAATCGACGGCATTCTGGGCGCGGGCACTCGGGCCGCAGTACAGGCGGAACAGGCGCGATTGGGCCTGCCTGCGGATGCCTGGCCTACGGTTGACTTACTGAACAGACTTTAGACGGAGTGGCACCCCTGCTGGCTGACCAGAACGTCAGCCGGGGCGCATGATTGGCCATTTTCCACCGGTCCGATTTTGTCCCGAAGCCCGTTCGGGGTATGATTTCCTTATCCATTGCGAAGGAGTTCATTAATGAATATTGAAATACTTCAGCCCCAACCCTTCGACATCGTCGGCCAGACAATCATGATCGCAGGCAACGCCGTTGGCTTTGAAGGCCATCTTTCGATCTCGGTCACCGAAGGTCATGTGGAATTCAATGGAGCCGCGACGGCTGGGGCAATTGCGCTTCGCCAGTTTCAGGCCACGCTGGAAGTCCCTGACAATCCGAATTTCCAACTCGACCGTCTGATCCTGACGGTCAAGGACGACAGCGCCGGTGGGGAGGGCGGGATTCCGACCGTCCATGTTCCGATCTTTTACGGTCCGCGCATTCTGCCGGGATATGTCGGGTATCGGAACTACACCGTCGCGCCCGGAGATACGCTGACGGCGATCTCTGTATCGCAATACGGCAATGCCGGACAGGTGTCGGTGATCCAACGGGCAAACGCGCATTTTATCAGCGACCCTGATGTAATATTCCCCGGTCAGGAGTTGAGGATTCCGATCGTCTAATCGCGCGTGAGTAGCGGCAGATTACTATTGCGCTTCGGGTCTAACTGGATACCGATCACCCTTTTGATCGATCAGAATCAACCGATCGCCGCTGCGCACATAGAGGTCACACCGGCTGAACCCGTTGCGATAGGCGATACAAACGCTGCCATCCGCGGCGAAGCTGTAGGTGCCAAAGGCGGACTCTCCGCTGGCGTAAGTGTAGGAGTAGGCACCGCCCGCCGAGAATGCAGCCTTGCCGTCATCGTAGAAGGTCAGTGTTCGGCCCGCCAAGGCGTCGAGTTCATCCGGCGACAACGGCACATCTCCGGGTTTGGTGGGCCAGTCGACGGCCCAGACCGGACCGGCAGTAAACAGAAATGGGATCAGAAAACGCATCATACGGCCAGACTACCCTGCCCCGCCGCCAAACCGTCATAACGTTGCGGTGAGCGGTCAGGCGACCATCTGCTCGGCTTTTTTCAGGTCGACCGAGACCAGTTGGCTCACGCCTTGTTCCTGCATCGTGACGCCGAACAGCCGGTCCATCCGCGCCATGGTCACCGCGTGGTGGGTGATAATCAGGAACCGTGTGTCGGTCTGGCGGCACATCTCGTCCAGCAGGTCGCAGAAGCGGGTGACGTTGGCATCGTCCAGCGGTGCGTCGACCTCATCCAGCACGCAGATGGGGGCAGGATTGGCGAGGAAAACGCCAAAGATCAGCGCGGTCGCGGTCAGGGTCTGTTCCCCGCCCGACAACAGGCTCAGGGTCGAGAGCTTTTTGCCCGGCGGCTGGCACATGATCTCGAGCCCGGCATCCAGCGGGTCATCGCTTTCGACCATGACCAGATTGGCCTCGCCGCCGCCAAACAGGTGCTTGAACAGCATGGCGAAGTTCGAATTCACCTGTTCAAACGCAGTCAGCAGACGCTCGCGCCCTTCGCGGTTGAGGCTGGCAATACCGCTGCGCAAGGCCTTGATCGCCTCTTCCAGATCGGCCTTTTCACCGTTCAGAGTGTCGAACTCTTCCTTAACCTCTTTGCTGTCCTCTTCGGCCCGCAGGTTCACCGCACCCATCGCGTCGCGCTGGCGTTTGTGGCGGTTGACCTCTGCCTCAAGCGCGTCGGCGGCGGGCATCTGATCCGGGTTCACGTCCAACTGGTTCAGCAATTGGTTCGGGGTCAGCTGCTGATCTTCGGCAATCCGCTCGGCCGCTGCTGCGACGCTTTCCTTCGCCGCATCACAGCGCGCCTCAGCTGCCGCACGGGTTTCGCGCGCTTCTGAGGCCACGCGTTCTGCGTCACGCTCGGCCATGACAACCTCCCGCTGCTGGGTTTCGGCCTCGGCAAGCTTATCGGCGGCCTCAGCCCGGCGGGCTTCGGCGGCTTCGATCATCTCGTTCAGCTCTTCCCGTGCCTCGGCGATCTCGGCGGGCGCAGCCATGGCCTCGGAGAGTTCCTCCTCGGACCCCTCCTTTCGGTCGGCCAGTTCGGAAATCCGCTTTTCGGCGGTCTCCAACCGGTGCTTCCACCCGCTGAGGTCTTTCGTCACCTCCTGGCTGCGACGTGTCCGAACCTCACCTTCGCGGCGCAACTCATCATGGGTCGAGCGGTGGGTCAGCATTGTGATCCGCGCGGCTTCGACCGTTTGCTTGATGTCTTCAACCTGCGCGCGGGCACTGTCGAGGTCGCCCAGTTCGGTCAGCGCGGCTTCGGCCTCACGCAATTGCGCGCGGGCAGACATGGCGTCATCTTTGTGGCGATCCACAGACAGGGTCAGAGTTTCCAGCTTGCCCTGCGCCAGATTGCGATCCGCCTCGGCGCGCGACAAGGCGCGGGCGGCTTCGGCCATGCGCTGATCGGCCCCGCGGCGCGCCTCACGCGCGCGGCGGTCTGCTTCGGTGACATCGGCCAATTGCTGCGACAGGGCCTCATGCGCTGCGCGGGCCCCTTCGGCCTGCGCCTCGGTGCGGGCGAGTTCCTGTTTCAAAGCTTCCAGCTTGTTCAACTGCTCCAACCGCAAGGCAGCTGCGCTGGGTGCATCTTCGGCCCAGGCGCGGAATCCGTCCCAGCGCCACAGATCACCGGATCGCGACACCAGCCGCTGACCCGGTTTCAAGGACGTCTGCAACCGCGCGCCAAGCTCTGCATCAACCAAGCCGATTTGCGCGATCCGGCGGCTGAGGCGATCCGGCCCCGAGACATGCAGCGCCAAAGGTTCGGCCCCTTCCGGCAGAGGCTGATCCGCGTCGTAGCCCGCGACCTGCACCCAACCTGATGGCTCATCGCCCTCAACCAAGGGCGCGCGCAGATCGTCGGCCAAAGCCGCCCCAAGCGCCTTTTCAAAGCCCGGTGCGACGCGCAGAAGGTCCAGCACCTGCCCACCTTCGGCAGTGTCCCGTTCGACCAGTTTGGCCAGCGCGGTGGTTTCGGCCCGTATAGCCCCCAACTCACCCTCGGCCTCGGACCGTTGGGCCCGGGCCTCAGCCTCGCGCGCCTGCGTCTCGGTCCGCATCTCATCTGCGGCAGCCAGCGCTTCCTCGGCCGCTTCGGCAGCTTCACGAGCCTCTTCTTCACCCTCTTGCGCCGCCTCAAAAGCGTCATCCGCGCGCGTCAGGGCAGACTTGGCATCGTCCACCGCCAGCCGCGCTTTCTGCTCTTCGCCCTCGGACCGAGCTAGGGTCTTGCGGCTGTCCTCAACCAAGCGCTGCGCCGACTGGTGGCGCGCGACCAGGCGGGCCATATCCTCGGTCTGTTGAGACAGGTGGTCTTCGCGTTCCTGCAGGATCGAGGCCGCTTCGCGCGCCACCTCAGCTGCCTCGGCAACCTTTTCATCATGACCTTCCGCAGCCTTGATCAGCTCGCGGGCTTCCCATTCGAGGCGCTCAATCATTTCGCCTGCATCGCGGTTCAGGCCCGTTTCGCGTTCGATATCGTTGCCGAGTTGCTGGATGCGGTTGGTCAGCGTCTCAATGGTCTGGCGCGCGCGGGTTTCCTGATCCGAGAGTTGATCGCGCTGTACCTGCTGGCGTTGCAGGACGGCGGCGGCGATGGCCTCTTCTTCGCGAAGGGGCGGTAAGGTTTCCTCAATCTCCGCGCGTTTGGCAGCGGCCTCTCGAGCAGCGGCTTCAGCGCGTGAAGCCTCTGTGATCCGGTCGCGCAGCTTGTCTTCGGCAACCTGGCGGGCGATATCGGCCTCTTTCCATCGCCGATAAAGCAGCATCCCCTCGGCCTGCCGCAGCTGTTCTCCGATCTCGCGGTAGCGCGCGGCCTGACGCGCCTGACGCGCCAATTGCGCAAGTTGGCCGCCCAACTGTTCCAACACATCATCGACACGGGTCAGGTTGGCCTCAGTGCCTTTCAACTTCAACTCGGCCTCATGCCGCCGCTGATAGAGGCCTGAGATCCCGGCAGCCTCTTCCAGAATGCGGCGTCGGGCGCGGGGTTTGGCGTTGATCAGCTCGGCAATGCGGTTCTGACCCACCAGTGCCGGCGAGTGCGCCCCGGTCGAGGCATCGGCGAACAGCATCTGCACATCGCGGGCGCGCACGTCCTTGCCATTGGTCTTGTAGGCGCTGCCGACATCGCGGGTAATGCGGCGGATGATCTCCAACTGGTCGCTGTCATTGAAGCCCGAAGGCGCCAGACGTTCCGAGTTGTCCATGGTTAGGACCACTTCGGCAAAGTTGCGCGCAGGTCGCGTAGCCGCCCCGGCGAAAATCACATCCTCCATCGCGCCGCCACGCATGGATTTGGGACGGTTTTCGCCCATCACCCAGCGCAGAGCTTCAAGAAGGTTGGATTTGCCGCAGCCATTGGGACCCACCACACCGGTCAACCCGTCCGCAATGATCAGATCGGTCGGATCAACAAAGCTTTTGAAGCCGGTCAGTTTGAGTTTGCTAAAGCGCAAAGGCCGCCTGTCCCATGATTCCTAATACAGGGAAGTCTGCGCAACGGATTGGGGCCGAGTCAACGGATATGCGCAGGATATGGGCGATGGACCCGAGTTATCCACAACATCTTGGCAGTTTCACGCGCAATGCGACGCGCGCTAATAGGGCGTACACTCAAAGACCTGATAGTCGGAACTGCCGGAATAACCGTAGTTGACGCATTCATAGGGCCGCAAAAGCAGCGCACCAAAGATCAGCTTTTCCCCAAGTTCCTGATCACAGCCCAACACGCCCACCGTCACCGCCGCATCCCCCAACACATCCATCAACGGACAGCCCGAGACCTGCGCCATGGCTAGCGCCGCCCGGTCGCGAACCGGCCCCAGCCGCGGCGCGTATTGAGAGTTCACTCGCACCGCCTCGGCCAATGGGCCGCGCACACGCACGTCAAAGACACTACCATTCACTGCAACCCGCGTCGCAGGCATATCACGGAAATGAGGCGAGCCACCCGAACAGGCAGCCAGCAGCAGGACAGGAAGCAAGCGCATCATGCTGCCGTTCTAACGGCGATATGGTTAACGAAGCCTTACTGACCGCCAGCACGCAGCACCTGCCCAAGGCGCCGAATGCCCTCGCGGATGGTGTCCTCATCGGAGTTTGAGAAACTCAGCCGAAGGGTGTTTTCACCACTGCCATCCGGGAAAAACGCCTGACCGGGAACAAAGGCCACTTTGACCGTGTCCAGAGCTCGGGCCAAAAGCGCAGCACCGCTGGTCCCGGCGGGCAGCGTCAGCCACACGAACATCCCACCCTCGGGTTTGGTCCAGGAGACACCGTCGGGCATATGGGCCTGCAACGCCGTCAACATGGCATCGCGGCGCGCGCGATAGGTCTGCCTCACTTTTGGGATATGGCTTTCGAAACAGGCCTGCGCCACCTGATGCACAGCCATCTGGTTGATCGTGGCCGAATGGAGATCCGCCGCCTGCTTCATCAGAACCAGCTGCGAGATGATAGGTTTGGCCGCCACAACCCAACCAACCCGCAACCCCGGCGACAGGGTTTTCGAGAAGCTGCCGCAATAGATCGTCCGACAGCCCTCAATCGACCCCTTCCGCGCTTGCTCCAGCGCCAGAATCGGAGGGATTGGCGCACCGTCATAGCGCAGCGCCTGATAGGCCCCATCTTCGATAACCACGCAGTCCAGATCCTCGGCCAGATCCAGCAGTGCCTCGCGCCCACGCAGATCGACAGTTTCACCCGTGGGATTGGAAAAGTCCGGCGAGAGATACGCGAATTTGACCCGTCCCTCGCCTGCGGCCTTTCGATATTCCTCGGCCCCTTGATTGCCGGGAATGCTGAGCTGGTCGAAACGCGGCTCATAGGCATTGAACGCGGAGATTGCACCCAGATAGGTCGGCCAGCCGACCAAGGCGGTATCGCCGGGAGACAAGAACAGCTTGCCCAAATAGTCCAGCGCCTGCTGCGAGCCCGAAGTGATCAGGATGTTGTCCATGTCACACGCGACTCCGATTGAGGCCATATGGTCGACCAACCATTCGCGCAGCGGAGCATATCCTTCGCTCACCGAATATTGCAGCGCTTGCGCCTGCCGGTCCGGACCAAGAGCTGCCTGAAAGGCCTGCGCAAACGCGTCCGCCGGAAACAGGGCAGGATCGGGGATACCACCGGCGAATGAGATGATATCTGGCTGATCCAGGAGTTTCAGCAACTCCCTGATCTCGGATGCCTTCATGTTCTGCGTCCGAGTGGCGAATAGCGGATGTGTGGTCATTGGGCTCCTCCGATCTCAATGCGCGCAGCCTATGCGGACGCCAAATAAAGTCAATAATATTGACCTAATGTTTCACACGATGTGAGGCCCTGTTCTTGAACCTGCACGCGCCCTGTGGTCATATGTTTTGACCAATTTCGGACGACCCTATGCCCTTTCAGAAAATTCAGACCGAGAAGCTATCGATTGCAGTGGTCCGGCAGATCGAGCTGCTGATCCTGCGTGGCATCCTGCGCCCCGGCGAGAGATTGCCGTCAGAACGAGAACTGGCCGAGAGGATGGGAGTCTCTCGCCCATCCCTCCGCGACGCCATCGCCGAATTGCAGGAGCAGGGCCTGCTGACCGCGAAAGCCGGGTCAGGAATCTACGTAGCCGAGGTGCTCGGGTCCGCCTTTTCGCCAGCGCTGATCCGATTGTTTGGCAGCCATGAAGAGGCAGTGTTCGACTACCTCTCTTTCCGCCGCGACCTCGAGGGGCTGGCCGCCGAGCGTGCCGCGCGTCTGGGATCGACAAGTGATCTGAAAGTCGTTCAGGCGATCTTTGACCGGATGGAGGCCGCCCATGACCGCAACGCCACCCAAGATGAGGCGCAACTGGACGCGGACTTCCACATGGCCATCATCGAGGCCAGCCACAATGTAATCATGCTGCATATGATGCGGTCAATGTATGACCTGCTGCGTCAGGGCGTGTTCTACAATCGCCAGATGATGTTCCAGCAACGCGCAACCCGCGAAGCCATCCTCGACCAACACCGAGCGATCAATCAGGCACTGCAACAGCGCGATCCTTTCAAGGCAAAGCAAGCTGTTGAAAAACACTTGAGTTTTGTCGAAACGTGTCTCTTCGAGCAACAAACCTCGAAACGAAATGACGAAATCGCAAAGCAAAGACTTCAACATCTACCGATGATGTGGCCCGATTGATGTAGGTTTACCAATTCCTAGGTTGCTCGTACGGCAGCAACAACCGTCGCTTCACTTTTTTGAATTTCAAAACCGTAAGCCTCCAGCTTTTCTAGTAATTGCTGAACGGTTTTCCCCCGATCGTAAAACACTCCAGGATGCAATTCCACGATCATTGCGCGACAGTTGCTAAGCGCCGCTGCATCTTGGGAAATCAGATCGAACTCAGCGCCTTCAATATCACACACCAAAGAATACTCACCTTCAATGCACTCTTGTTGCAGTAGCTGCGTCAATGTTATGGCTTGCACCGATATTCTTTCGCCACCGGTTCCGTTGTCCCGCCAGTTTTCAGCGACATGGCTACCGTGGGTACCGGAGGTGACCGTAAACGGGATACTATCTCTTCCAGAATAGTCTATCGCACAATTAACTAGCGCAAGTTTTCGACTAGGGTTGATAGCGAGCGCGTTTTCTCTGCATAGGTCTAAGAGTTCGGGGTTAGCTTCGACAACAACTTGGCGAGCGTCCTCGTTCAGTTTTCGATTCAAAAGTCCTGAGACAATTCCATAGGATCCACCAAGTTCAACGACTGGGAGATCAGGAGGAAGATAGTCCTGCATCAAATTGCGCTCTGGTTGCTGATAAATCCCTTTGTAGAGGGCGTGGTACGCAGCAAAAGGAATATCTTCGGGGTAGCTGAATCGCATTCCGTCTATTTCAATGGTGTGCCCCGACAGTTTTGAACGAATTTTCTTCTTCGCTTTTTTACTCGGCCGAACAAAGTTTGGTCCGCGTTCAAATCCAAGGTAGCGATCTTTTCGCCCCTTACCTTCCAATGTACCAATGTCGACTGTTGCACATGTCGTGGTTACAGTCTTCGGCTTGAATGCGCGAGCATATTTTTCTTCGAACCTATTGCAAGATTCCTTGAACGCATCGTCAATCTTGCCTAGGCCCAAATGCTCCACTCGGAAATCGACGACGTAACAAGAGTATCCTCGCATTTCGGCCTGCGCAACGAGGTCTGTTCCATAGAGATGAAACCCCGTGAGATCATTCGAGAATGCAACGCGGGTGTTTTGGCGAACCACCATGAAGTTCTCATCAAGAGAATTCACCCTGGCTATTGGGTTCCTTTTCGTCCCTGCGACAACTGTGTTTCTTTCAGTCAAATAGTAATAACGATCTTTGCCTCCAACTCCTGCGTTCCCTAAAACCGCCCAATTTGGATCCAGCTCGCTAACTTGTGAAATTACTTCTCGCAACCTTGTGGGTCCATCTATTGCAAGGATATCCTGATGGCACAAAATCGCATACCGCCCTCGAGCCTGGTTTAGGGCCGCATTCAAACCAGCAAATCCATCACCAGTATTTTCCACGCGATTGTCGACATATAGAAACTCGCAAAATGTATCATCAAAACCCGCATTTCGCATTGAAACAATCATATTTTGGTATTGATCAGCGCTGGACACCAACGAACAGAACGAAAACTCCAACTCGTACCCGGTCTTGTTGGTTACGACAGACGCCTTCGGTATCGTTTTCATTTCTTTTCGTCCGTTTCCTCGCGCGACATGCGTCGCAGTTTGCACAAAGCAAGATTGTACTGAGCTCTGCCAGGCTGGTGTCCAATGAAACCTGCCGACCAAGTGTTTGCCTTGTTTGACACTTCGGCAGAAGCAATAGTCCGGCCTTCGCTATTCAGTTTTTCCCAAATATCCTATCGCAGCCTTCAATTCGGCGGGCACATGTTTTACCCAAAAGTCAGGCTCATACCGCTCATAAGCATGACCGCCCATTGGTAATTTTCTGTCAAGCAGTTCATATAACTCTGACGGACAAGCTTCAAAGGCAAATTGAGCGGCGTCTCTCGGCCGTGGAACCCGAAATTCTGGAAATCTTTCTGGCACAAATCCGGACCAAAAAATGTCCTCGTTTATACCGGATTTCACAACCATTACCCTGGAATTTAGAAAAATTCGACAAATCCAATCAGCAATACGCACGAAACCAAGCTTAGAAAGCGTACTAAAAAACTTGGTTCGATTGATCATTTTCGTCGATTGCAACACCCTCAAAGCAGATTGAACGTGGCGCAAACTGAACCCTCCATTCAACGTCTTCAAGAGCTTCAATGGCCTGTGAGGCTCGCTATACCCTTTAAACATAGGTGCTCCGACAAATGCATAGCCTTTTTGCACCCACTCCTCAACTTCATCCCTTAGAACAACCGCATCATGCTGACAGATCAAAATGTACTCGCTGTCCAAGAAGCGGCGAAAAAATGTCTCGCTCTTTAGTAGACTGTTGTAACCTTTTACACTTTCAAAGTGATTGCCTTCAAAGAGCTCCAAGAAAACTTCCTGTCCGACCGCTGGTGATATGACATCTCTCGTTTTTCGCAGCAAATCACGTTGACAGCGTGAACCAATGAGCACGACTCTATTTCTCGCCAACACGTCCAGATTGTGCTTGAGTACCTGAAGCTCAGCCGAACAAAGTTCACGATAGACCGGAACCACAACAGTACATGTACTGCTTACTGACTTGTTCAAGATCAATCTCCTAAGTCACTCTGTTTCAATGCAACCAGCAGGTACTATAGAAGTGTTGTTCTTTGGAAATACAGGGCGTCCGCAACGTTCGGTGTTGTTATGTTTCAGGCACCTCAACAGGCGCCTGAAACATTGGTCTTGCATGCTCTAGTGCAACTTAGCACCGACATCAGCAATGGCCGCGTCGATCAGCTTGTTCGCCTGCGTCGCAGTCATCTGTTTCGCCAGAACGGCGTTTGCAGCGGATACCGCAACCGAGATCGCCTGATCGCGAACTTCCTTCACAGCCGAAGCTTCAGCCGAAGCGATCTGATCCTGCGCGGCCGCCAAACGGCGTGCGATGGATTTTTCCAGGTCGACCTTGGCCTGTTCCGCTGCCAGAGCCGCATCGTCCTTGGCCGCAGCCACGATGGCATCTGCCTGCGTCTGCACTTCACGCTGCTTACGCTCATACGAGGCCAGCAGGCTGCGGGCTTCTTCATGCAGGGCTCGGGCTTCGTCGAGTTCCGACTTGATGCCCTCGGCACGGTTGTCCAGGGCGCCACCGATCATGCCGGGGACCTTGAAGTAGAACAGAACCCCGATGAAGACGATGAAGCCCAGAAGGACGACAAAGTCGGTGTTGCCCAGCGAGAAGAACGGTCCTTTGGCCGCCAATGCGGGGCTGGCCGCGCCGAAGGTCAGGATAAGGGCAAGAGTGTTCCGCATGTCACTTATCCTTTCATCTGCGCGTCAACGGCACCGTCGATGGCTTTGGCATCTGCCTCGCCGCCCAGTGCAGTCACCAGTTCAGCCGCCGTATCTTTGGCAACCACTTGAATGCTTTCCAACGCACCGGCACGGATGTCGGCAATTGCCTTCTCCGATTCAGCCGCCTTTGCAGCGATTTCCGCATCCGCTTTGGCAATCGCGTCATCCAGACCAGACTGGATTTCGGCGCGGGCTTCCGCTGCGATACGCTGAGCCTCAGAACGGGCATCGGCCAGCGCCTTGTTATAGGCCTCTTCGGCCTCGACCGCTTTGGCCTTCAGATCTTCGGCCGCAGCCAGGTCATTTGTAATGGTCCCCTGACGTTCAGCCAGGATTGCCGCGATGCGAGGCAGAGCCACGCGAGACAGGACCAGAAAGATGACGACCAGCGTAATGACCAGCCAGAAAATCTGGTTGGGGAACCAATCGAAGCAGAGCTGCGGCATCCCGATGGCAGAGCCATAGGAGTCGACGCACGAGCCAGCTACCTCTTTAGTAATGGGTTCAGTCGCCATGATATCCTCCGTCGGAAACGTGTCTTTACAACAGGTGGGCCGCTATGGCTTGGGCCCACCTGCGCGTAAGGATCAGGTTCCGCAGATTATACGGCGAACATCAGCAGCAGCGAGACCAGGAATGCGAAGATCCCCAGGGCTTCTGCGAACGCGATACCGATGAAGAGGGTTGCGGTCTGCGAAGCAGCCGCCGAAGGGTTGCGCAGAGCGCCGGCCAGGAAGTTGCCTGCTACGTTGCCCACCCCGATTGCGGCTGCGCCGGAACCGATTGCTGCCAGGCCTGCGCCGATGTGTGCGAGTTCGCCTTCCATGATGTATCTCCTTACGAATTGGAAGTTTCGATGTTGGGTGTTCGGACCTTAGTGCGACGGATGCAGCGCATCTTTCAGATAAACACAGGTCAGAATGGTGAATACGTAGGCCTGAATGAAGGCCACCAGGACCTCAAGACCGTACATTGCGGTGATCGCCAGAACGGACACGGGCGAGATCACGGCAACCGCAGCGAAGCCTGCGAAAACCTTGATAACCGCGTGGCCAGCCATGACGTTACCGGCAAGACGAATGGAGTGGCTGACGGGGCGTACGAAGTACGAGATCAGCTCGATGATCGCCAGGATCGGGCGCAAGGCCAGAGGCGCGCTGGAAACCCAGAACAGACCCAGGAACGCGGCGCCGTTTTTGACGAAGCCCAGAACGGTTACGGTCAGGAACACTGCCAGCGCCAGCGGAATGGTGACCGCGAAATGCGAGGTTGTAGTGAACGAGGTCGGGATCAGGCCCAGGAAGTTGGCGCAGACAATGAACATGAACAGGGTCATGACATAGGGGAAGAACTTAACGCCCTCCTTGCCGCAGATGTCTTCCAGCATCTTGTAGACGAATCCGTAGGTCAGCTCTGCAACAGACTGCATACGTGTCGGAACAATCGCGCGCTTCGATGTGGGCAGAACCAGCAGCAGAATAACCGCGACGATTGCAAAGAACAGCCACAGGGTTACGTTGGTGATGGTGAACATACCAACAGCGCCGTCGCCAAACAGCGGTTTGACGATGAACTGATCCATTGGGTGGAATACCAGGCTGCTGCCTTCTGCTGCGGTGGTCTCAGTTGCCACGTTCAGTCCCTCTCGTCCTTCTCGGCAGCCGTCGCCGCCATTTGTTTCTCTTGGGCCTCTTTCGCGCTGCGGAGCATAACCTTCACGCCCGCGACAAGGCCCAGCAATGTGAACAGCACCAGAAAGATCGGGATTGTCCCGAGCAGGCTATCCAGCCCATATCCGATGCCAAATCCGATCCCCAGACCGGATACCATTTCGATGACCATCCTCCAGGCAAGCTCGCCTCCGGATACGTCAGCATCTGCACGGGGCTTGGGCTGTTTTGCCTTTTTCGCCGCGTCGATCTTGGCCTCAAGCTGCGCCATACGCTGCTTTTGGTCGTCATCGGTCACGGGCGTTTCCCTCGTATAGTCTTGAGGCTAGGTGCTAAGGGGCAAGGGGCGCAGAGTCAACGGGCTTGAACGCCCGAATTGACGCAGGTTAAAGTACTGATTTTAAAATAATAAACCACCTACTCAAAATCGCTCAACTGCACAGGCAAAGGCCAAAATCAGGCAATCCGCCTAAAATGCCATATTCAACCCTTTGGTTGATCTTTGACTTCCGTGCCTTGGCGCATCCGCCGAACAATGCGGCCATCGATCAGCAAAAGCCCGACAAGGATCGCTGCCATACCAAGCATATGCTCGGGGCGCAGGGCCTCTTTTAACACCCACGTTCCCAGCACCAACGCCGAGACCGGCGCGATGAGGGTAACGGTTGAAATGTTCGTCGGACCCACTTTGGGCAGCAGCCAATAAAACACGATGAACGCCGCCGAGGTCAGGACAAATCCGATCATCAGCAGAGACGCCCAGGTCTCAACCCGGGTGACATGGGGCAACCCCTCTTGCCAGAGGGCCAGCGGAGTGATTGCCAGTGTTGCTCCGGTCAGAGCCAAGGCAACCAGAACCACGGGCTGCATATCCTGGAACGCGCGCGCGAAGTTGACCGAGAAGGCGTAGCAGACCGGAGCCAGCAGGATCAGCAGTATGGCCCAGAACTGGGAACCGGCCCCGGAATACAGAACCGGCAGCGACAGCACGACAATGCCCGCGAACCCACAGACCACGCCCATAGACTTCAAGAAGGTTGCCCGCTCACCCCCCGGCCAGAAATGCGAGACGATGACCGCGAAGGCAGGCGTCGTTGCATTCACGATACCCGCCACGCCGGCACCAATATGCTGCTGGCCCAGCGCGTAAAACGCGAATGGCGCGGCATAGCTGAGCGCACCAAACCCCAGTAAGGCAATCGCGCGGTTGCCTGACAGGCGTACGTTCAGACGGGCGCCAATGACGTAAATCCAGCACCCCAGTGCTCCAAACCCAACCCGCCCCATGGACACGGACAGCGGCCCGAGTTCGCGCAGCAAAATGGCGTTGAACATGAAAGACATGCCCCAGCCTATGCCGAGGATACAGATCACCAGCCAGTATTTCAGCGGCATTGAGACACCCATTTTCAAGTCAACGCGCAGCATCGCGATGGGCCGCAAATTGTCAAACCGGTTCCTGCGTATTAGGAACGTGACATGTCAAACGACCTCGATACTGTTTTTGCCGCTTTGGCCGATCCGACCCGCCGCACCATCCTTGCGATGCTGCTGGAGGATGACATGGCCGTCACCGATGTGGCCGAACCGTTCGAGATGTCTCTGGCCGCGATCTCGAAACATCTGGTCATTCTGACCCGGGCCGGGCTGATCAGCCAGGAAAAACGCGGGCGGGTGAAATGGTGCAAGCTGGAGCCGGACGCCCTGCGCACAGCCTCGGTCTGGATGCAGGGCTTCGGGCAGTTCGAACCCGTCAATCTGGACGCGTTCGAACGGTTTTTGGAAGTCGAGCTACCGTCGGGAGACGACCCCTAAGTCATCTGACCACGAAGACCGACATTTTTGAATGCTGCGCCAGTTTCCCGGCGTGGCTCGTGAAGATGTAGTCTGTGATCCGCGGGGCGTGTGTGCCAACAACGATCAGATCCGCGCCAATCTCTTCGGCGGCTTTCGCAAGATCCCCGTCTACCTCGGCGGCGACATCGACAGAGTGGATATTGCGCGTCTCAACCTCGGTGCCACTTAGTTTGCCGATCTCGTCTGCCAGCGCCGATAGGCTTTCGGCAATCGCCTCATCCGTTTGCAAGGCCTCGCCAGGCTGCATACCCGTCACGCTGACGAGGGTAACCTTGGCGCTCTGCCATTTGGCGATTTCAGCCGCGACTGCAGTTGCCTTCTGGACCTCAGGCGGCATATGCAAGTCGACAGGGATCATGATGTGATTGTACATGAATTCCTCCTCTCTCCGGGTTTGAGGTTAGAGGACAACGCAATTTGGGGCCTTGATCTGGCTCAACCCCTTTAAAAAAGGGCCGGTTTACCCCTCCTGACTGTATTCTACACCGGTGATCACACCGGTCGCATCGGCCCGGCAAATCCAGGGCGCTTCAGCACCCGCCACAGAGACGCTCACGACCGTTCCCGTTGCCTCTGACCGCGTTGAGGTCGCCTGAACATCGCCAGATGCCACACCCGTTTCCGCCGATACCAGCGCCTCGCAACTGGCCTGCAGATCTGATCCCTTCTTGTCAGAGCCGCTCGGGGCACAGGCACAGAGAAAAAGGGCCGTTCCAATCACGAAAACTCGGGTCATTTTTGCGTTCCTTTCGTGCAATGGTCGAATTCTGCCACAGCTGGGATCAAGCACAAGAGTCACTCCGGCGCTGTTTGCGGAGCGGGCGCTTCGTCTTTCAAGAGCATGAGAAGCGCGAGGATGGTCAGCCCGACCCCACCCAGAAGAAGGCCTGTCGGGATGCCGTTGCCCAGCGCGATCTCCCACAGGATCACCCAGCTTGGGACGAGATAAGTATACGCCATCACTTTGGCCGAGGGCAGGCGCAAAGCTGCGAACTGCACCAGCACGAAACTGACAGCTGTTGCAAAGAAGGACAGGTAGAACAGGCCCAGCCAAACGATACCCGGAAGGTTGGCCCAGTCGGTTGCAAGGATGTCGCGCCAGCCAAAGCCGGTCAGCAACAGGCACCCTGCGACGAGCGTGCCGAAGGTGAACACCACGGCCGGCTCGCCCCGGTTCAATTTGCGCACCATCGGGGTGTAGATCGCATGGGCGACACAGCCCCAGAAATAGATGATCTCACCTCCTCCGATCGAGAACGCCCGGAACGCCTGCCAATCAGCGCGAAAGATCACCCAAAGCGCACCTGCCGCGCCGACCACCAAGGCCAGAGCCATCCGGGGCGTTGTGACCTGACGCAACAGCGCCCACCCAGCGAAGGCGGCAATCACGGGTGTAAGGGTAAATACCGCAGCCGCGCTGACCGGGGGGGCGGTTTGCAGCCCGTAGAACATCAGCACGAAATAGGTGGCGAACAGCCCGCCCAGCACAAGATACCGCCAAGGCGCCTGCGCTGCACTGCGTGGCAAACCGGTGGTGGCCAATGCGGCAAGGCCGATCACAGCTGCTGCTATCCCGAACCTCACCGCATTCAGCGCCGCCGGAGCGATCTCATTGGCGATGATCGACCCCAACGAGAAACTGCCTGCGACCAGGGCCGAGAAGACCAGCATGGCCAGATGGCCACGCGCTTGTGGGCTCATGGCAGCCAGCCCTTGGACTGGTCCTTCAGGAATTGCAGGAAAGACTGCACCTTGGTCGTACGATGCAGGTCTACATGGGTCACCAGCCACAGCTTGCCGGACCACTCCGGCAGCGGCTCCATGACCTCTTCGAGTTCAGGATGGCGCACGGCCTCCCACCGGGCCATGAAGCCTATCCCTGCCCCAGCCAGAACCGCTTCGCCGCAGGTGAAGTTGTTGGAACACAGGAAAGTCATCGCCTCAACCGGTGCATTTGCACGCAGCCAGCGTGAAAACGGCGCGCGGCTGTTTTCATCGTCATTGCCGACAAATGCGTGATTGCCAAAATCCTCTACACCCGAAGGCTTGCCGCGCCGTGCTATATAATCCTTGCTGGCGTAGAGCCCGACCTCCTGCGCTACAAAGGGCTGTACAACATTGTCAGGCTGATCAGGCGCGGCACCTGCACGAATGGCCACATGCGCCTCACCATATTCCAGCCGAAACAGACGATCCCCGGTCAGATAGCGCACGATCAGGCCCGGATGTGACCTCTGAAACTCGGTCAATGTCGGCACGACCAGGGGGGCCAGCGACGCCAGAGAGGTCACGACCAACTCGCCCGAGACGTCATCGCCGCGCCCTTTCATGCGACCAACCAATTGGTTGAACTGATCTTCTGTGGCTTGGGCCACGCGCAAAAGGTCCTCACCCGCTTCGGTCGGGGTGTACCCCCGCGCATGACGCTGGAACAGCTTCACTCCAAGGCGCGCCTCGATGGCGTCGATATGGCGAATGACCGTTGCATGATGCACGCCCAGAACCTCGGCCGCGCCGCTGACCGTTCCCATACGGGCCACCTGATACGCGGTTCTGACTTCGTCCCAATTGTCCATCACGACCTCATAATGTGCAATTTCAAACACTCAATGTTGACTTAGCCGAGTTTTGTTCGCCAGCACAACGCTCATATTGGGAGCAGAGCGAAATTTCCCCAATGAGGACATCATGACCAAAACAATCCTGCATATCGACGCCTCGGCCCGCCGCACCGGATCAGCAACCCGCGACCTGTCGCATCGCGTCGTCCAGCATCTTGGCGCGGAACGCATCATCCGCCGCGATCTGGCCAGCCCCCTGCCCCTGCTGACCGAGGACTGGATCGCCGCTAACTTCACTCCGGCAGACCAACGCGATGCCGTTCAGCGTGATCAACTGGCCCTGTCCGACGAGCTGGTGAACGAACTTCAACGCGCCGATACCATCGTGATCGGCCTGCCGATCTACAACTTCTCGGTCCCGGCGGCGTTCAAGGCATGGATTGATTTGGTTGCCCGAGTCGGTCTGACATTCTCTTACTCCGAAAACGGCCCCAAAGGCCTTCTCGAAGGCAAACGCGCCGTTCTGGCAATCGCATCAGGTGGCACGGCGGTCGGATCTGAAATCGACTTTGCAACCAATTACGCCAAGCATGTTCTAGGCTTCATCGGCATCACTGACGTCGACGTCGTAGCTGCAGATCAATTGGCCATTGACGCCGACTCGTCGGTCAAAAATGCCCACAAAGCCATTGGTGAACTGGCAGCCTGATCAGGCTCTGGCCAAAGCAAAGCGAAACGTCCAATCTGCACGGCAGTAGCTTTCTGCGGATTGGGCGTTTGTCATGAAAAAGATCGGAATTCTTGGGGGCGTCGGCTGGGCCTCGACGGTGGATTACTACCGCGCGATTTCCGAAGGGGCGAGCCGCCACTTCGCCGCGCGTGGACACGGGTCCCCCCTCCCCATTCCACCGATGACAATCGAGTCCGTCACGCAAGCCAAAACACGGGCCTTGCGCGGTATGGCCGGCGATGAGGCAAGTTGGACCGCATTCGACGCGGTGTTTCGAGAGGCGCTTCTGACCTTGGAGAATGCGGGATGCGACTTTGGCATCATCGCCTCAAACACTCCGCACGCACGTCTTCATGCTATCCGGCAGGGCGTGTCGATGCCAATTCTCAGCATCTTCGACGCGACGGCCGAGGTCACCGCGTCAACAGGCGCGTCACGGGCGCTGGTTTTGGGCACGGCCGTGACCATGCAGGCGACCAACTACGCCGACAGGTTGGCACAGGAGGGCCTCGCCGCAAATGATCGTCTGCCCGAAGTCGAAATCGCCGAGATGCAGGCCATGATCGACAACGAGTTTTACGGCGGTGCGTCAGAATCCGCTCATGACCGGCTGCTGGCCTTTTGTAACAAGCATGCAGAACCGGGCACGGCCATCCTGCTGGCTTGTACGGAACTGCCGCTGGCCTTCCCCAACCATCTGGACGATCCCGTGTTCGAAGCCGACGGACATTTGTTCATCAACCCTTCGGCGGCCCATGTAGCCGCCGCGCTGAAACAAGCGTTGGAGGAGTGACTAAGGCAGCCAGGTCACGGCGCATCCGATCCGGTCGAAGAACGCCATCAAATCGGACTGCGTCATCGCGACGGTTCGGTCATTGACCAGCGGGTGCATGTAGATCACGTCGGCCTGCTGCGCCGCTGCGTCCATGAAGAACCGCACGTTATTCTGTACCCCGTTGATCATCGCCAGCGGGCTGACTGCACCCGGACGGATGCCGAGGTTCTCCAACAAGCGATCCGCCGAGCCGAAAGACAGGTTACCGATCCCCAATTCAGCGCCCAGCGCTTTGAGGTCAATCTCGCGGCTCTGTTCAAGCGTCACCAGATAGTTGCGCTTTTTCTTGTCGCGCAGGTACAGGTTCTTCAACCGCAAGGCATTCTCACCCGGCACCATAAACTGGTCCTCAACGGCCTTTGCATCCTCAACTGTGCGCAGCGGCACATGAGAATGCAGCCGATACTCCAACCCCCAATCATCCAGCTGCGCCAACAACGCATCGGAACTGAGCGGCAATGTGTCCTGAAAAGCGGATGATGCGTCCATGAGACCCTCCTGTTCGACGCGCTCATCGCGCAACGCGCGGGCGAATTCAAGCCACGACAGCCCTCGAATTCGATGCTAGCGTACCGCCATGAAAGTCACGCGCAACACCCCGGACCAGTTGATCCTGTCCAATACACCCTGGCTGATAGGCATCATGCTGGTTGTCTTCATCCTCTGTTTCGTCGGCGCAGGCCTCTTCATGGCCACCGAAGGGGGTGAGGGCATCTTCTTCGGCATTTTCTTTGCCCTGGTCGGTGGAGGTTTGGGCTTTGGCGCCTTCTGCGTCTTTGTGCGGCGCGTGCAGGTCATACTGGACCGTCGCACAAACAGCATCGTGATCCGCCGCCAATCGATCTTTGGTTATGACACCGTGGAACATGATCTGTCGAACCTCTCCCATGCCGAGGTGGAAACCACCACCTCGAGCCGTAAAGGAAACTCGTCCAAGATGCATCGCCCTGTTCTAATCTTAGAAAAGGGCATGAGTGCTGGTCGTCACCCGATTGTCGAAGCCTATGTCAGCGGAGGCGGCGCACAGCGGATGGTCGATGCGGTCAATGCCTGGCTTCCGGCGCACACGGTTGACTCTGACATCCAATCCGCCTAAAGCCCCACCAAACATCCGGAAGCGTAGACCTTCCGGTCCCTTGAGTCGTTCAGGGATCGCCCCCCACCAGCGAGTTTCGCCCGTGGGGGCAATGCCATTTGGCATTACCCCCACGTCTAATTCAGTGGGAGGGGGCAATTGTGCATTTAACCGGCGTTTCCTACTTAGGGGATGCCACATCTAAACCGGCATAGGAGGCCGAAGGCATGTTTGAAAATCTATCCGAACGCCTCTCTGGCGTCTTTGACCGGCTGACAAAACAAGGTGCGCTGTCCGAGGAAGACGTCAAAACCGCCCTGCGCGAGGTTCGCGTTGCCCTGCTTGAGGCCGACGTCTCGCTGCCGGTGGCGCGCGCTTTCGTCAAGAAGGTTCAGGAGCAGGCGACCGGCCAGGCGGTGACCAAGTCGATCACGCCCGGCCAGCAGGTCGTCAAGATCGTGCACGACGCGCTGGTCGAAACCCTGCGTGGCGAAGAAGACCCCGGCAAGCTGAAGATCGACAACCCGCCTGCCCCGATCCTAATGGTCGGTCTGCAGGGCTCGGGTAAAACCACGACCACCGGTAAGCTCGCCAAACGACTGAAAGAGAAAGAGGGCAAGAAGGTCCTGATGGCCTCGCTCGACGTCTATCGCCCGGCGGCGATGGATCAGCTTGCTGTTTTGGGCACGCAGGTTGGTGTTGACACGCTGCCGATCGTTCCGGGCCAGACGCCGGTCGATATCGCCAAACGCGCCAAACAGCAGGCGACGCTGGGTGGTTACGACGTCTACATGCTCGACACTGCGGGCCGTCTGCACATTGACGAAGTGCTGATGGACGAGGTCGAGCAGGTCCGCAATGTGGTTGACCCACGCGAAACCCTGCTGGTCGTCGACGGCCTGACCGGCCAGGTCGCAGTTGAAGTCGCCGAGGAGTTCGACGCCAAGGTCGGCATTTCCGGCGTGGTCCTGACCCGGATGGACGGTGACGGGCGCGGCGGTGCGGCGCTGTCGATGCGCGCTGTCACCGGCAAGCCGATCCGTTTTGTTGGTCTGGGCGAGAAGATGGACGCGCTCGAAACCTTCGAGCCGGACCGGATCGCTGGTCGTATTCTGGGCATGGGCGACATCGTTGCTCTGGTCGAAAAGGCCCAGGAAACGATGGAGATGGAACAGACCGAGCGCATGATGAAGCGCATGGTCAAAGGTCAGTTCAACATGAACGACCTGAAAATGCAGCTGGAGCAGATGATCCAGATGGGCGGTATGCAGGGCATGATGGGCATGATGCCTGGCATGGGCAAGATGGCCAAGCAGATGGATCAGGCCGGTCTCGATGACAAGATCCTGCGCCAGCAGATTGCAATGATCCAGTCGATGACCAAACGCGAACGCGCCAACCCGCAGCTGCTGCAGGCCAGCCGTAAGAAACGGATCGCCGCCGGTTCGGGGATGGAGGTTAGCGACCTCAACAAACTGCTCAAGATGCACCGGCAGATGTCGGACATGATGAAGAAAATGGGCAAGATGGGCAAAGGCAAGATGCTGAAACAGGCCATGAAGGGCATGTTCGGCAAAGGTGGTCCCTCGCCCGAAGAAATGGCAGCAGGCATGGACCCCAAGGCGCTGGAACAGGCGGCCAAGGCCATGGGTGGCAAGATGCCCGGTGGTCTGCCCGGACTGGGCGGCGGCATGGGCTTGCCTCAGGGCCTCAGCGGGTTTGGCAAGAAGAAGTAAATGACTGCCCTCGCGCCTAATATCCCCCAACTTGAGACCGAGCGCCTGATTCTGCGCGCGCCGTTCGAGGCTGATCTGGACGCAGACACCGCGTTCTTCTCCAGCGAAGCTGCGAAGTATGTCGGCGGTCAGATGCGCCGGGACGAGGTATGGCGTGTGATCGCTGCTCTGCTGGGCCATTGGTCGCTGCGCGGCTACGGATACTGGAGCGTCGATGAAAAAGACACCGGCGAATATCTTGGTCGTGTCGGTCTATGGTGCCCCGAAGGCTGGCCTGAACCCGAGGTTGGCTGGACGCTGCTGAACCACGCCACTGGCAAGGGATACGCGACTGAGGCCGGGTTTGCAGCGCGCAGCTATGCCTATGATGTTCTGGGTTGGGATACTGCGATCTCGCTGATCGATCCTGATAATCACGCCAGCATCGCCGTTGCCAAACGTCTGGGCGCACAGTTCGAATACAATTACGAGCATCCCAAATATGGGACGTCGGAAATCTGGCGGCACCCAGCCCCGGCGGATCTGGTGAATGGTGGAATGGAGGCCTACGCATGACCTCTTTCAACATCCCCACTGTCGAAACCGAACGTCTTATCCTGCGCGCACCGCATCAGGACGACCTTCCCGCGATGACTGCGTTCTTCAATACAGAACGCAGCTATATGGTCGGAGGTCCGAAGGATGAACTGGGCAGCTGGGATTCGCTGGTTAAACGGTTGGGCCATTGGGCGCTCAATGGCTTTGGCCTGTGGCATCTGACACAGAAATCCAGCGGCGCGTTCGTTGGTTGGGCGGGTATGATCTTTGCTCCGGGCTGGGATGAGCCGGAATTGGGCTGGACCCTGATGGAGCAGGCAGAAGGCAAAGGTCTGGGCTTTGAGGCCGCGCAGGCCGCGCGCCACTACGCTGCCCAGCATCAAGGCCTGAACGGCGTTATGTCCTATATCGCCCACGCAAATGACCGCTCGCGCGCTTTGGCCGAGCGTCTTGGCGCCACCTATGAGCGCGAAGCCGAGCTGCTGGGCAAGAAAGCCCAGATGTGGCGTCACCCGCGTATCACCGTTTCTAAAACTGCTTTGACCTCCGAAAGGACCGGCCAATGACGAACCCCGTGACACAGGCTGCGACGCTGCTGAAAGAGCATCGCGAAAGCATCGACCGGCTGGACGCGATCCTTGTCTATACGTTGGGCGAGCGGTTCAAGCACACGCAGGCCGTTGGCAAGCTCAAGGCCGAACACGACCTTCCCCCGTCCGATCCCACGCGCGAAGCCGCGCAGATCGCACGGCTAGAAGACCTGGCGAAAGAGGCCGATCTGGACCCAGATTTCGCCAAGGCTTTTCTGAATTTCATCATTCAGGAAGTCATCCGACACCACCGGAAACATCAAGAGTGAACGTCCGGTTCAACAAATACCAGAATTGACCGGGCAATTCCCGGTACACGCCATCTAAAGGAGATACCACCATGGCAATGAAAATTCGTCTCGCCCGCGGCGGCTCGAAAAAACGTCCCTTCTATCGCATCGTTGCGGCTGACAGCCGTATGCCTCGCGATGGTCGTTTCATCGAGAAACTGGGCACCTACAACCCGCTGCTGCCGAAAGACAGCGAAGAGCGCGTGAAAATGAACATGGAGCGCATCCAGTACTGGCTGGATCAGGGCGCTCAGCCTACCGACCGTATCGCACGCATGTTGGAAGCTGCCGGCACTCGTGACAAAGCCGAGCGCAACAACCCCAACAAGGGTACTCCGGGCAAGAAAGCCCAAGAGCGCGCAGAAGAGAAAGCTGCAAAGGCTGCTGAAGCGGCCGAAGCTGCTGCTGCACCGGCTGAAGAAGCTGCAGCAGAAGAATAAGCAGGCCGACGCGTGCAGGATCAGGCTTTCACCGACGATTTTCGCACGCAGTTCGATCTGTTGATGCGGCTCCGGCGCGATGTGCGTCGGTTCCGCACCGACCCTGTGGACGAGGCAGTGCTGACGCGCTGCCTCGACGCATTTCTGCTGGCCCCTTCCGTGGGGCTCAGCGAACCTTGGCGCGTGATCCGCGTCGAAAGTGAGGCCGCGCGCGACGCGGCGCTCAAGAATTTCCAAACCGCCAATGCGGACGCTCTGGCCGGGTATTCCGGTGAGAAAGCACAGCTGTATAGCGGCCTCAAACTTTCGGGCATGCAGGAAGCGCCAGTGCAATTGGCGGTGTTCTGCGATGACACCACCAGCAAAGGCCAGGGTCTGGGCGCGGGCACCATGCCCGAGATGCGGCGCTATTCGGTTGTCTCAGCCATCACCCTGTTCTGGCTGGCCCTGCGCGCGCAGGGGCTGGGGCTGGGCTGGGTCTCGATCCTCGACCCCGACCAAATGAACACCGATCTGAACGTGCCGGACAACTGGCGGCTGATCGGCTATTTCTGCGTCGGCTGGCCGGAAGAAGAATCCGACACGCCCGAGCTGGAACGGGCGGGTTGGGAAGACCGCGACGAGACTCTGCCGATCGAGGTGCGATAGCCGATGTTCGGATTGTTACGACTTCCCATCCTGTTGCTGATCGCTTTTATTGTCGGCGTGTTCTTTGAACGCAATAACCAGCGCGAAGCCTGCGAAGTGATCGGGCAATGGCGAAACGGACTATGTATAACGGAAGGCTCAAATGAGTGATCTGATCTGCGTCGGCAGCATTGCGGGCTCATACGGTGTGCGCGGCGAGGTGCGGCTGAAAAGCTTTTGCGCCGTGCCGGAAGACATCGAAGCCTATTCGCCACTGACCGACGAAGACGGCAAAGAGCGCTTTCCCGTGGTGCTGACCCGCGCAATCAAAAACGGATTTGCCGCGCGTCTGGGCGGGGTTGAAACCAAGGAAGAGGCGGACGCCCTGAACGGCCTACGCCTGTATGCTCGGCGGGATCAACTACCTTCGCTGCCGGATGACGAGTTCTATCACACCGACCTGATCGGGCTGGAGGTGTATGACACCGGCGGCACCCTGCTGGGCCGGGTCAAATCGGTCCAGAACCACGGCGCCGCGGATTTGTTGGAATTGCACGGGCCGGGTCTGAAATCGACTGTCCTGCTGCCCTTCACTTTGGACGCTGTTCCGACAGTTGATCTGGAGGCCGGTCGCATCGTCGCCGATCCGCCAGAAGGCCTGATCTGATGCGGCGCGTTCTGCTGCATCTGGGGTTGCACAAGACCGGCACCACTGTTGCGCAGTCGTTTCTCTACAAGAACCGTCAGCTGATCTGGCCGCATTTTTCACTGATCCTGCCCTATAAGACCCGCAAAACCGGACTTGCAGACATCGCCACGCGGCATTCGGTCTATCGCATGAACAGCACCCTGGCCGAGTTCGAAACAGGTGTGCATGCGCTGCTGGAACCGATCGACTTTGGCACCAGTCGCGGCTTGATCCTCAGCGAGGAAAACTTCGCCGGTCTGCGCCCCAGTCGCAACAGCGCCGAAGGCTACGGGGCGACCCCGGAATTGGCGACGACGCTGGTTGAACAGGTCAAGGATCGGCTGGGTCCCGAGCCGGTCGACCTTACGATCTATCTGTCCCTGCGACAGCGTGAGGATTGGACGCGCAGCCTCTGGGCACATGATTTGAGGCGGACGCGGCTGGTGCAAGACTATGACGGGTTCCGGGAGGCGCTGAACCACCTGCCCTCTCCGAAAGAGACGGCCGACATGCTTCAGGACCGACTACCGCTAGTCAAGGTCCAGACCGAGTGGATGGAGGACCTGCGCAAGCGGCGCTTTGGTCCGGGCGCTCCGTTTGCGGCATTTCTGAATCTACCACGCGACAAGATGTTCAAACTGGTCGCGCCGGAGCCGCACAAGGCCCGTCCGACTGATGATGTTCTGCTAGAATTGCTGGAGTTGAACCGTTCCGCGCTGGACGATGCGGCTTTGATGGCGCAAAAGAAGGCCCTCATCAAACGCGCCAAGGACGATCTGGTTGCCCAATCATGACAGATACACCAAGCAAATCCTACGGTCGCAAGGCCATCCGACCCACTCTGCAACCGCGCGAGTTGATGACTCCAACGCCGGATCTGCACGGCGTATGGAAAGCCAAGATCATCACCTTGTTTCCCAGCGCTTTCCCCGGCGTTCTGGGCGAAAGCCTGACAGGTAAGGCTCTGCAGGAAGGGCTTTGGCAGCTGGAAACTGTTGATTTGCGGCAATTCGGGATCGGTAAACACCGCAATGTGGATGACACACCCGCAGGCGGGGGCGCTGGTATGGTGCTACGCGCCGACGTGTTGGGGCCTGCCATCGAACAGACCATGGCCGGTATCCGAGGCAACTGGCCACTAATCTATCTCAGCCCGCGCGGCAAGCGTATGGACCAGCGGATGATGCAGAATCTGGCGCGCTGCGACGGGATGACCTTGCTCTGCGGTCGGTTCGAGGGCGTAGACGAGCGTGTGTTGGAGCATTACGGCGTGCAAGAGGTCAGCCTCGGCGATTTCGTCATGACCGGCGGTGAGATCGCGGCGCAAGCTCTGATCGACGCCACCGTGCGGCTGATCCCCGGCGTGCTGGGCAATCAGGCCTCGACCGAAGAAGAGAGCTTTTCCTCGGGCCTGCTGGAACACCCGCAATACACGCGCCCCGCAGAATGGAACGGCCGCCCGATCCCCGAGGTCCTGATGTCCGGTCACCACGGCCGCATCGCCGAATGGCGCCAAAAGATGGCCGAGGACCTAACGCGGGAACGGCGGCCTGATGTGTGGGACGAATACGTTCGCGCCAGGCAGAAATCTATCAAATGATACAGGCTACTGTGGCCCGCAAACCGCAGGTCCACAGTTAAAGCTGATGCTAATTGCAGTTGAAGAAATCGCGGGATACTCATCCCAGAGCAATGCGATGGACACAAAAGATTCGCACATTTGAATGAACGGCAATTCATGAAAAAGCTATTACTTTTGGGCTGCGCACTTGTCTCGGCATGCGCGACCAGTGCTTTGGAAGACTCCGTGCCAACTCAGGCCGGACACAATATGGCATCCGCTCGAAACGCGGTATTGTCTTGCTCGAACGAAGCAGAAATCGGCGGGAATGCCGCAGTGATCGGAGCCTATCCAGCCTTCATCTTGATGTCGTCGCCCTTGGTCGGATCTGTGCTTGCATATGGCAGCCGACACGAACTCAGGGCGCAAGGCGAGATGGATCAGGTAGACCGCTGCCTGAGCGAGCGCGGCTTTGACCGCCGCGTTCTGACCCAAGGAGAAGCGTTCTGGCTGCGCAATGCCTACGGTGAGGAACGCGTGCGCAGGCTAGATCACCTTGTCGCGGGCGGCACCGTGGAAAGCTACGCGGCACCTCAATCCTAAGGCGTCTATCCTTTCCACTGCGCCCAAATCTCGGGCGGGCCGCTGAAGACGTTTATGTCGACCTTACCCTGAACCCCCGGCACCAGCCCGGTGCCAGTGTATTGCCAGAACCTCCACACCGCGCCGGGATAGACCTGACGGGGATGTCCCGCGACCGAGCGCAACCAGAACTCGGTCTTTGACAACCGTCCGATGTCGGTATCCTGGTAGAAATCCACAGTCGTGTAGACGATGGGTCGGCGGCCATAGTGACGTTCGAGGATATCGAGGAACTTTTGCGCCTCGGCCCGAACGATTTTGCCATCAGGGCGAAGGGTGCAGGTTTTCGAATGCGGCGTCCACTCCATATCCAGCACATGTGGCAGGTCCGCGCCTTTCGGGACATTCCGAATGAACCACTGCGCCTGCTCACGCGCCGGTCGGCAGAAATAGTAGTAGTGATACGCCCCCCACGGAACGCCCGCCGCCTGCGCGCCGCGGCGATGTTCGTTGAACATCGGGTCGAGGAAATCACCCCCCTCGGTCGCTTTCATGAACACAAAGCTGACGCCCGAGGCCTTTGCCTGACGCCAGTCGATCGGCCCCTGCCAACGCGAAACATCCAACCCGTGAACCGGATACAGGCCGGGATGCCGCCCATCCCAGTCATGGGGATCGGCATCGCCAAAGTCGGGGTAGATCACGGCGGGCGCGGTCCGGTCCACGCCCGGCGTGGCCTCTACGACCTGCGGCGGAGGTCCTCTGCGTCCGCAGGACATCAAAACAGCGGCCGCCAGGGCCAGCATGATTGCAAATCGGGTCATTGTTTCAGCCTGAAATAACTGCTCTTGTAATTGACCTCAGAATGCCTGATCCAACGCACAAAGCAACGTCGCATTCGGGAATTGGCAAAATCCCACCGCCGGTGCCTGCGATTTGGGCTTGATCCCTGTCCGCAAACACCCTAAAGCAGCGCAATCCGGTGCCGCGTGATGCGACTCCGGTGTTTTGGTTTGTTTTATGGCACAACGCTTGGCTTTCTTCGGCCAACGCGTGTCAGGTCAGACCGGACCAAAGGAACATTCGATCTGACCTCTGGCGGGCTGTTCGCAGGACCCGGTGAAGACCAAGAGCTCTCAGGCCGTGCCCAAACTTCGTGGACCAACCACGAGCAGATAGGAGTGAATGCGATGGACCTGATCGCACAGCTTGAGGCGGAACAGATTGCCGCCCTGGGGAAAGACATCCCCGATTTCAAAGCCGGTGACACCGTTCGTGTCGGCTTTAAAGTGACCGAAGGGTCGCGTACCCGTGTGCAGAACTACGAAGGTGTCTGCATCGCGCGTAAAGGTGGCAACGGCATCGCCGGTTCGTTCACCGTCCGCAAAATCTCGTTCGGCGAAGGCGTGGAGCGTGTATTCCCGCTGCATTCGACCAACATCGACAGCATCACCGTTGTTCGCCGTGGCCGCGTCCGTCGCGCCAAACTGTACTACCTGCGTACCCGTCGTGGTAAATCCGCACGTATCGCAGAGGTCACCAACTACAAGCCCAAAGCTGGCGCCGAAGCGTAAGGAACGGAAAGATGAAAAAAGACATCCATCCCGATTATCACGTCATCGATGTCAAAATGACCGATGGCACCGTTGTTCAGATGAAATCCACCTGGGGCAGCGAAGGCGATCAGCTGGCTCTGGAAATCGACCCCTCCGTGCACCCCGCATGGACCGGTGGCTCGTCGCGCCTGATGGACGCCGGCGGCCGCGTGTCGAAGTTCAAAAAGAAATACGAAGGTCTGGGCTTCTAAGTCTTGCCACGTTCGATTTCGAAAGGCCGTCCCTTGAGGGGCGGCCTTTTTTTGTTTCCGACTAAATGCATAATGCACGCCGCGCCCCGCTGACCTTTTTCCAAAATGAAATCAGATCGGGAACTTTCTTATTTCGTCAGTTCCACTGCACTGTGCAGTGGTGGCACGGGTCCGCGCAGCAGCAGCAGCGCCAAAACCATCCCGATCAGAGCGGCAATCGCGGCGACCACCATTGCGCTGTCAAAGGCGTTGTCCTGCAAATCCCGCAGAGCCTCAGCCAAAGCTGTTCCTGCCGTCGGCTCCAAGCTGGTGAGTAACTGCTGGACCTCGCCAGGTTTGCCGTGGGTTAGCGCATGTGCCAGATCAGCCCGCTGCGTTGATCCGGAGGGTAGTGCGTCAATCACTTCGGACAGGCCCCGGCGTATGGTGATGGACTCTGCCAACCCACCGACCACTGCCCCCATGGTTGCTCCGAAATAGAGACAGGCGTTGATCACGCCTGAGCCCTGCCCTACATGCTCTTCGGGCAGCAGCCGCAGGCCGAGGCGTGGCAGAAGCGAGAAACAGATACCCAACCCGATCCCGACTATCAGCAGCTTCCACCAGATCTCGGAATATTGCGTGGTATTCGAAACTGTCGTCAGCAACAGGAACCCACATCCCATTGCCCCCAGTCCGATCGCAACCGGCCACTGGAAACTGTAGGGTGCCAGAAACCTGGGCGCGGTGACAGATATGACGAACATGCTGAGGCTTAGCGGCATGATCGCCAATCCCGCGCCAATGGAGGTATAGCCAAAGGCATCCGGCGATTGCACAAACGTGTTGAAATAGACAAAGAAACAGAAAAGCGTGAAACCGGTAAAGAACATTCCCGCGGCGGCCATGAAATAACGCGGATGGCGGAAATACCGCAGCTCGATCAACGGGTCATCACTGCGACGCGAGACAATGACCAGCAGGACGGTCGCCAGGGCCGCCACAGCCAGCGGTATTAGCGTCAGTGGCGTGCTCCACCCGCCGCTTTCCCCATTGCTAAGCGCAAAGGACAGCGGCCCGAGAAACAACAGAATGGCAACTGCTCCGGGATAGTCGAAACGTGCCCCGGCAAGGCGTGTGTCAGGCACGTACTTCCGTTTGCTGACATGCAACCCAATTGTGAAGGCCACGACCAGTAGAACTAGATCTGCGGCAAACACCGCGCGCCAGCTAATGTAATGCCCAAAGGCACCGCCTACGATGGGACCAACGCCTATAGCCAGCCCGACGATAGCGCCCCAGAATCCGGTGACACCTGCCCTCTGCTCCTCAGGGGTCGCTGCTGTCAGCAGGGAAAGAGAGGTTCCGAACAACGCCGCCGCCCCCGCGCCTTGCGCACCGCGCCCGATTAACAGCATGGTTGCGTCTTGCGCAAACAGGACCGAGCCAGATCCGAAGGCAAAGACGACCATACCAAAGAAGAAAACCCCCATCTTGCCGGTGATATCGCCCAGACGACTGACGATGGTAACAAGTGAGGCGCTTGCGACGGTATAGATCGCCATTACCCATTGCAGGCCGGACGGTGTCAGGTCGAATTCGGCCTTCAGGTTAGGTAGGATCGTCGCAACGGCGGTGGTGTTAAACCCTACAACCATCATGCAGATTGCCGTCATCGCCAGCACCACGCGGGCGCGGGCTTGTGGGGTTACGTCTGTCGGCGTCTTTCCGTTCATCGTGTCACCCTGAGCTTGTGGCTCTTTACCGCCATTTATCAGTAGATTAGCGATTTTTGCAGCCACGCATAGGGTTTACGTCAAATCCAATAGGTCAAGGCCAGCGGTAGAACGAGTATGGTCGTCAAGGTAGACACTAGGATGAACCCGGCGACATCCGGGCCGTATTCCGGCACGTGCTGGTCAATGAACAGGTATGTTGCCACCGAGGATGGCATCAGGCAGCACAGGATCAGGGCGCCGCGCTCGGCACCCGTGAAGCCGAAGAGCCAGACCAGACCCATGGCAATACCCACAGCCATGACCAGATGCAGTCCGGTCAGCAAGACTGCACGCCCCAGACTGGCAATCCTTAGCGTCGCCAGCGTGTGGCCCAGTGTCAGCAACATCAGCGGGATCGACAACCCGCCCAGGATATCGAAGGACTTGGCGATCGGTTGCGGCAGGCTGGTCCCTGTGGCCATCAGGATCAACGACAGGGCCACGGCATAGATGATCGGTGATGTGACCAGCTTTCTGACCGAGAACACACCGGCCGGGATCCACATTCCAACGGTAAAGATGCTGATCAGGACAACGACGACAAAGGCCATTGTGTAGGCCATCCCCGCGTCGCCCAGCGCCAGCAGAGTGATCGGCAGGCCGATATTGCCCACATTCCCATGCATCAGGGGCGTCAGGAACGCCCTTACAGGCAGGCGCAGAAGCCGCAAAGCCACAAAGCCCAGAACGCCAAAGCTGGCCACAGCCAGCGCAGCAGCGCTCATCATATCCAGAAACGTGCCCACATTCAGCTTGGTGCCCGCAAGATGCGACAGGATCAGGGTCGGATAGCCGACCCGCGAGACGATCCCTCCGACCACTTTATTGTCAAACGGAGACTTGGTAATCGCCAGCCCATACCCGATGCCCACGCAAATCAGGACCGGTAAAACCACGTTCAGAACGCTCAGGAACAGTTGCTCCAACCGGTATCCTCCTGTCCGATCCTCGATTAAAGAGTGAATCACGGGCCCGGTTTTGGCAAGCATGGCGTTCTAAACTGCCAAAGCGATTGGGTTTTCCAAATTAGAGCCTGATATTGGTCGAAACAACGCCCCGAGGTTCTTTTCTTCCCCGCTGACACAACATATAGTGGCTAATAACAACGTGTGGACAAACACGGCAGGGCTTGGGAACGACGGCATGGCACATATCATCGTAGTGGGGAACGAAAAGGGCGGCGCAGGCAAATCGACCGTTTCCATGCATGTGGCCACCGCTCTGGCGCGTCTGGGCCGCAAGGTCAGCACGCTGGATTTAGACCTGCGCCAGCGCAGCTTGGGACGCTATTTCGAGAACCGGGCGAATTTCTTGAAAAACGCTGAGGCGACCCTGCCCAGCCCACGCCACCACGACCTGCCTGAGATCGATGCCAGCACCCTGAAACCAGGCGAGAACATCTATGACCATCGTCTGTCGGCGGCTGTTTCGCAGCTTGAGAACGACAGCGATTTTATCCTGATCGACTGCCCTGGCTCACACACCCGCCTCAGCCAAGTGGCGCATTCGCTAGCCGATACGCTGATCACACCACTGAACGACAGTTTCATCGATTTCGACCTGTTGGCCCGGATTGACTCCAAAGGTGAGAAGATCCTCGGCCCTTCGGTCTATTCCGAAATGGTTTGGAACGCGCGGCAATTACGGGCGCAGGCTGGTTTGAAACCGATCGACTGGGTCGTCGTGCGCAACCGGGTGGGTACTCAGCGCATGGTCAACAAGGAAAAAATGCAACGCGCGATCGAGATCCTGTCGCAACGCATCGGGTTCCGCGTCGCTTCGGGCTTTTCCGAGCGGGTCATCTTCCGCGAGCTCTTTCCCCGTGGCCTGACTTTGCTGGACCTCAAAGATATCGGCGTCAAACAGCTGAACATCTCGAACATCGCCGCGCGTCAGGAGCTGCGCGACATGATGCGGGAGTTGAACTTGCCCGGCGTCGAGATCGACTTCTAAGCGCTATTTGAACCGCTTACTCGCCAGACCTGGCAACCCCAATCGGGCACTACAGCCTAAGACGCGCGGCGGTAGCGCTCGAATGTTATCCAGACAGTGTCACGAGATATCTCGGCAAAGCGGCACTTTTTGAGGATCGATTGAGACGCAATATTGCTCTCGTGCACAACCGCAAAAAGCCGACTAATCTCAGGGTTCAGACGCAAGCACTGTGTGCAGAATTGCGCTACGATGGAGCTGGCATACCCTTTGCCCCAATGCTGCTCGCCGATCCAATAGCTAATTTCGGCGCTGTCTTGTCCCACTCTCAGCATTCGGGCTTGTCCGATGACAGTGTCGTCTATCGAAGCGGCCAAGACTTCGTGATGGTCTTCACCCGTCAACTCGATCAACTGTCGCGCGTCATCCTCGCTGATTGGGCCCGGGTATCGGTCGGGTAAATATTGCCACAAGCGTTCTGACGAGAGCATGGCAGCATAGTCAGCTGCATCCTGCGCCTGCCAGGGACGCAACCGAATTTGCCGAGATTGAGGCCGGCTGGATGTTTCAGATATGTCATCCTCACAGAGCAGAGGCACCCATCCGATTTGCACAGGATCATATGCCAACTCGATGCCACGCATCTTGCACCAGTCAATTTCGTCCCGTGAAAGGACACCCTGTGATCGCGAAGTTGGCAAGTGGACTGAGGCTAGAAATGCGCGGACATCGTCCGTTTTGGCAAAGTTGTTTTGAATATTCATGAAATCCTCCGAGCAAACGCACCAAAAACAAGCGCTCTAAAATAGGCCACATGGTAATAATGGTTGTTTCGGCCCAATATAATAGCCTATTGTGTTAGAAACTTTGATTGGAAAAACCTATCAATGGAATTGCAGCTGACACTAAAACAACTGACTTACTTCCGAGCGCTGGCCGAAACTGGTCACTACAGAAAAGCCGCTGAGCGGATAGGTATCAGCCAGCCATCTCTCAGCCTGCAGATTGCCAATCTCGAAGCAGCGCTTGAACTGAAACTGGTCGAGCGCGGCAGAGCCGGAGCAGTGCTGACACCTGAAGGGCGCGAAGTACTGGAAAAAACCCGGAGCATCTTATCGGAGGTCGCTTTGCTGCAAGAGACGTCAGGTCGGATGAAGTCCGAACTTGCGGGCACGTTCCGACTAGGATCATCACCAACCCTCGGTCCGTACCTTTTGCCACGTGTTTTTCACCACCTGCATGAAAACCACCCGAACCTAAAACTGACAGTGCGAGACGGAGCGCCATCCGAACTGATGCAGGAGCTTCTGAGCGGGATACATGATTTCATTCTGACGCAATTGCCCGTGAACTCGACAGATGTCACGATCCTGCGCCTGCTTCGGGAACCTCTGAAGCTTGCGGTGGCCCGAAATCACCGCCTTGCCCACAAGGAAATGGCCAATGACCAAGACCTGAAGGGTGAGAGCATTCTGGCGCTCTCTCGTCGTTTCACGCTTCACAACCAAGTTGCAGACCTCGCCAATAGCTTGGGGGCCAACCTCCTTTACGACTACGAGGGTACAAGTCTTGACGCAATTCGGCAGATGACAGCAATGAATATCGGCGTGTCCTTCCTTCCGTCACTCTACGCCGCATCTGAAATTCCAGAGGTCGGCGGAGATGTAGTTCTGGTGCCCTATCGCCCGGGACGGTTGAACAGGTCCATCGGTCTGGTTTGGCGAAAGTCCAGCGGTCACCACAAGACGTTCGCCTTCCTTTCGGAGATTATTCTAAGTGTCGCCAGAAATGAGTTTTCGGGACTGGTCAGCATCGAGGGCTAGAAGGAGTGCGTTTGGACCGATATGCCTGCGAGCAGGTGGTTCTTCTTCAGGATAGAAACCCGAATTTGGCCAATCCGCGCTGGCATCTCTTTTCGGAGATCGACGCAACAGGTCCGAGCAAGAGGAAAACCTGCGACCGCCGTCTGTACGCTGCAGCAGCTCAGCCGTCACCCATAGCCGCGATCAGAGCCTTGGCCAAAGGCAGTGGCGAATATCCCAACCGTGACGGCGTCAGCCCCAAACGCACCACGACCAAATCCTGCGAAGGAAAAATGCCTACGGATTGGCCGTCATGGCCCTGCAGCCAGACGGTGTCCTCGAATTGCGGCTCACCACGTGGGCCGTCCAGCCACATGTGCCCTTTGGCATAAGCCCCGTCTGAGGTCGCGACGGGTTCAAACATCCAATCGGTGTAGCCTTCGGGCAAGATCTGCTGCCCTTTCCAAACACCGCCTTGCAGCAGAAACTGCCCAAAGCGCGCCCAGTCGCGCGCGGTGGCGTACATGTAGCTTGAACCCACGAATGTATCTGCCCCATCGGTCTCCATCACAGCTGAGTGCATGCCCAGAGGGTCGAATAATGCGGTGCGGGGGTAGCCGAGGTCGCCCTCTTCAAGCTGGCCCTGCCACACCCGCGACAGAACTGTGGACGTGCCCGAGGAATAGCTGAACTCGGTCGCGGTGGGATAGGCGGCGGGGCGTCCGGCGGCGAAATCGACCATGTCATCCTTGAGATACAGCATCCGCGTTACGTCCGAGACGTCGCCATATTCCTCATCCCACTGCAAGCCGCTGGACATGGCAAGCATATCCTCGACTGTGATGTCGCGGCGCGAGTCCCCGGCCCAATCTGGGAAGACGTCCGTAAGATCATCGCCCAGCGCCATGTCGCCCGACTGGATCAGCGTACCAATTAGCCCCGCAGTGATCGTTTTGGTCATCGACCACCCCAGCAAAGGGGTTTCGGCATCAAAGCCATCAGCATAAGCCTCGGCAATGATGCGCCCGTCTTTGGCCACCACGACAGCGCGGTAGCCCTCGCCCAGTAAGGAAGGGTCCGACAAAACATCAGTCAGCGTGGGGTTCTCGGACAGAACCACCTCATTTCCTTGCGGCCAAAGACCGTTGGGTACGGGCGCGGGTTCGGGTAGCGTGTGATCTGACAGATTTGCCGCATGAACGTTGGTGCACCCCAAACCGGGACGATACTGGGATGTGGCCGGAGCGAAGACGCCAAACATCCGCGCCTCAACCGATTGGCCCTGTTCGTCGACGCTGACCGAAACCTGCTTCAGCAAGGGATGTCCCGGCGCCTGAACATCGCTTTGCAACACAGTCTCTGCATCGCGCCCGGCCAGGAACACGTTCGAACAGACGATCTTGGCGGAATAGTTGGTGCCCACTTTCAACAGATCCGGTGGCGCGATCCACAGGTAACCACCTGCTGCGACAAAAGCCAATGCCAACGTCCCAACCGCGTATTTTAGAACCTTCCCGAACATGCGCCCCCTTCGGACCTAAGCGGCCCGCCCCTTTTTTCCCACTTGACCAGAAGGTTTCACCACGACGGGCGCCGCGCCACCGTTACGTTGCGTTCTTGATCTCTGTCTCGTCCGAGAGCTGCGTGGGGCTGTATATCGTAAACAGCTCTTTCGGTTCGTTCACACCGCGCAACATGTAGCGCCCGACCGAAATCAGTTCCTGGCTGCAAGGTTGTGCGGCGCGGGCGACGTCGTCGGAGACGAGAATCCTCTGGCCCAACGACCGATGCATCCCGGCAATCCGGGCCGCCTGATTCACCGCAGGGCCAATCACCGTGAAATCCAGGCGGGTTTCCGAGCCGATATTGCCATAAAGGATCTCACCCGAATGCAGCGCCAGGGTGAAATTTGCCACCCTCTGCCCATCTGCCAGTCGTCGCGCGTTCAGCTCTTCCATCCGGCTTTGCAACATGGCGACGGCTGCGAGAGCCGCACGGGCATCAGCGTCGCTCTCTCCCACATCAAACATGGCCATCAGCCCGTCACCCATGAACTTTAGAATGTTGCCGCCATTGTCGTGCACCACACCCACGGCAACGGCCAGATAGTCGTTCAGCATGTCGATGATCTCGTGACCCGGCATATCCTCAGACAGGGTGGTGAACCCTTCGAGATCGAAATTCCAGATCACCGCATCAATCTGCTGCAATGAACCGCGACGGATTTCGCCAGAGAGGACGCGCCGCCCCGCATCACGTCCCAGGTAGACGCGCATCAGATCCTTGGCCATGGTCTGGTTCTTGGCGGATTTCAACGCAAGCCCAAGATGCGGCAGAGCGACATGAATTTTCCCCAGATCGCTGTCATCAAAACCGGTCGGGGCGTCACTGGTCCAGGACATCAGCACTCCGTCACCGATCTTTTTCTCACCCGCCGGGCGCACCTGATCGGAGCGTTCAAACGAAACACCCGTTGCATAGTAATCCGTCGCCCCGATCTCTCGCAGGTCATTCAGCAAGGGGAAACGGCTTGGTTCGTTCTGGTCCACCAGTCGAACGCGCAGGTCATCCATGTCTTCATGCAAAAGCGCATAGAGAGGGCTGCGTTGCCAGACCTCGCTTGGGGTGTCGGTGTTTGCGAACCGCTCAGATTCCCCGCCGGAATCCCGATACCAGCTATAGCCAGTGCCGCCATAAAGCGGATGCAGCGTCGACTGCGCCGCGTGGAACCGCATCAGGGGAAGGCCTAGATCAATCAGGCGGTTGCAAAAGCCGTCAAGCAATTCTTCCTGACCAGCCCCTTCTAGCCCTTTGGAAACAAGCCAGTCGATAAGGTCAAAGATGGGATCTGAAGAGGTCATGGAACTGTCCGTCAAAGTACTGCCCTGAATGTGGGCTGCGTGATGGAAATTACCAGACCCTAAGCCATCCCTGCCAGCCGTCGCAGCATTTTCCTCAGCATGGCGGCCTCTTCTTCCGAGAATGCGCCCGCCAGTTTCCCATCATAGCGCTCTGCGATACCACTCAGTTCACGATAGACGGCCTGACCGGCGGGCGTCAGCGTCAGCCATTCGACCCTTCGGTCATCCTCATCCCTTGTGCGCTTGAGGTAACGGCTTTGTTCCAGCTTGTGAACCGCGCGGCTGATCTTGGTTTTGTGCAGTTTCGCGCGCTTGCCAATCTCTTTCGCGGTCAGAGTGCCAAAGACACCCAGATGAAACAGCACCCGCCATTCGCTGCGCAGCATGCCATAGCGTTCCTTGTAGAGGCGCTGAAACTCCAACGAGGCTGCCTCAGCTGCCTGATTCAATAGAAACGGCAAAAAAATCTGCAGATCAAAATCATCTTTTTCTTGGGACATGCTTGTTAGTTACAAAAACAACTAATAATTCACAAGCAGAAAACCGAGGAGTTCAAGATGACCAACAAGGCTGAACCGCATGGCCTGACGCAGGCTGTCACACCTGTAGGAACGCGTCCCGGCTACATGCCTGGCTTCGGCAATGACTTTGAGACCGAGGCCCTGCCTAGCGCCTTGCCGCAGGGCATGAACAGCCCGCAACGCTGCAACTATGGCCTCTATGGCGAACAGCTCAGCGGCACGGCCTTCACCGCCAACCCGCCCGAGCGGACGTGGTGCTACCGCATTCGCCCTTCGGTCAAGCATTCCCATCGTTATGAGAAAATCGACCTGCCCTACTGGAAGTCCGCGCCCTGTATCGACCCGGATGTGATCAGCCTGGGCCAGTATCGCTGGGACCCAGTTCCGCATTCTGACGCCCCTTTGACCTGGTTGACCGGCATGCGCAGCATGACGACGGCGGGGGATGTGAACACACAGGTCGGCATGGCCAGCCATGTCTATCTGGTCACCGACTCGATGGTGGACGACTATTTCTTCTCGGCCGATTCCGAGCTTCTGGTGGTTCCGCAAGACGGCCGCCTGCGCTTTGTGACCGAGCTTGGGATCATAGATCTGGAGCCGCAGGAAATCGCAATCCTTCCGCGCGGGCTGCTCTACCGTGTTGAAGTGCTGGAAGGTCCGGCGCGCGGATTTGTCTGCGAAAATTACGGCCAGAAATTCGAACTGCCGGGTCGCGGCCCGATTGGCGCCAATTGCATGGCCAATCCGCGCGATTTCAAAGCGCCCGTCGCGGCGTTCGAGGACCGAGAGGTGCCTTCAACCGTGACGATCAAATGGTGTGGGCAGTTCCACGTCACTCAGATCGGTCATAGCCCGCTGGACGTAGTGGCCTGGCACGGCAACTATGCGCCTTACAAGTACGACCTGCGCACCTACTGCCCGGTTGGCGCGATCCTGTTCGACCACCCCGATCCGTCGATTTTCACCGTACTGACGGCCCCTTCGGGCCAGCCCGGCACAGCCAATATCGACTTCGTCCTGTTCCGCGAACGCTGGATGGTGGCCGAGGATACGTTCCGCCCGCCGTGGTACCACAAGAACATCATGTCCGAGCTGATGGGCAATATCTACGGCCAGTATGACGCTAAACCTCAGGGCTTTGTTCCCGGCGGCATGAGCCTGCACAACATGATGATCCCGCATGGTCCGGATCGCGAAGCGTTCGAAAAAGCCTCAAACGCAAATCTGGGGCCGGACAAGCTGGACCACACGATGTCCTTCATGTTCGAAACCCGCTTCCCGCAACATCTGACCGCCTTTGCCGCGACCGAGGCACCCTTGCAGGACGACTATATTGACTGCTGGTCCTCGCTTGAGAAAAAGTTCGATGGAACACCGGGAAAGAAATGACCTGCAATGAGCTTTGATATCTGGATCACCTATGTCGCCACCGTCCTGCTGCTGATGAGCACACCGGGGCCAAGCCAGCTTCTGATGCTGTCGAACTCGGCCACCAACGGGCTGCGCCGGGGCGTGTTCACGGCTGCTGGTGATCTGACGGCGAACCTGTTGCAGATGTTGGCGGCGGGTCTCGGGCTTGCCGCGATCATTGCGGCCTCGGGCACCGCGCTGGCTGTGATCAAATGGTTGGGTGTCGCATATCTGGTTTTTCTCGGCGTCAAAGCGATTGTCAAAGCCAAACCTCAAACAGCGCAAACCGCGCAGGTGGCCAGCCGCAAAACCTTGTGGATGCAGGGCTTCATCACCTCAGCCGCCAATCCCAAAGCAGTTGTGTTCTTTGCTGCTCTGTTTCCGCTGTTCATCGACGGCGCGCTGCCCTTCTTGCCGCAATTCGCGATCCTCTCGGCCACCTATCTGATCATGGACGGCTTGTTTCTGACCGCTTACGGGGCCAGCGCCAGTTGGCTGGCGACGCGGCTCAAAGGGTCTGCGCGGCTGTGGCTGGATCGCGCGGGTGGCGGGTTCATGATTCTGGCTGCCGTTCTGCTGGGGCTGAAGTCCCTGCGAGACGCTCAATAAACCAAGACAAGGATCAAAAGATGCCTTTGCTGAAATCCTGGGTCGCTTCGGCCAATGATGCGACCCATCCATTTCCTTTGAACAACCTGCCCTACGGGGTGTTTGCCGCCGGCGACGAAGAACCCAGATGCGGTGTCGCCATTGGGGACATGATCCTCGATGTCACTGCAGCCGAGGCCGAAGGGGTCATCACTCTGACCGATGAGCCGCTTTTCGACCTGCCGTTCTGGAACCCTTTGATGGAGCAAGGCCCCGCCGTCTGGGCCGCCCTGCGCGACCGCCTGACGACGCTTCTGTCCGAAGGCGCGACGGAGCAAGATGTGGTGGAGCCCCTGCTGGTACCGCAAAGCGCGGTTGTCATGCACATGCCCTTCGCGGTCAGCGAATACACCGATTTCTACGCTGGTCGGCATCACGCCTTTAACGTGGGTTCGATGTTCCGGGACCCCGAAAACGCGCTGCCACCGAACTGGTTGCATATTCCCATTGGGTACAACGGCCGGGCATCCTCGGTCGTGGTGTCGGGTACGGATATCCGGCGCCCGTGGGGGCAGCTGAAGTCGCCCGATCAGGACAAACCCGCCTTCTTGCCCAGCCGCCGCTTCGACTTTGAGCTTGAGATGGGGGCAATCGTTGGCACTCCGTCCGACGGCCCGATCTCGGTGCAGCAGGCGGATGATCATATCTTCGGCTACGTATTGCTGAACGACTGGTCCGCCCGGGATATTCAAGCGTGGGAGTATCAGCCTCTTGGCCCATTCCAAGCCAAGGCCACGGCCACATCAATCAGCCCATGGATCGTGACCAAACCGGCGCTGGAGCCGTTCCGCTGTGACACACCTGAGCGCGAATTCGAGTTGCTGGATCACCTGAAGGATTGTGGCCCGATGCTCTATGACCTTTCGCTTGAGGTGACGCTGACCCCCGAAGGACAGGCGGCGACCACTATAACGCGCACGAACTACAGCGAGATGTACTACTCCGCCGCGCAACAACTGGCCCATCACGCCAGTTCGGGCTGCCCGATGAATACCGGTGATCTGCTGGGGTCCGGCACGATTTCCGGGCCGACGCGCGATACCCGAGGTTCGCTGCTGGAACTCTGCTGGGGCGGCAAGGACCCGTTGAGTCTTGAGACCGGTGAGGCCCGCAGCTTCATTGAAGACGGTGACACGCTCACCCTGTCCGGCTCTGCGCAGGGGGATGGCTACACAATCGGGTTCGGGACTTGCCATGGCACTGTACTACCGGCGCTGGAAGACCCTTTCAAACCCTGAGCCATGCCGCACAGCACCTGTGTGCCGGTGTTGGTAGGATTGAGCGCCAAGACCGCCTAGGTTCATTGCATCCAAGCAATGAGGCCCCCGATGTCTAAGATCACCGGCTATCACGCCCATGTCTATTTCGACGCCGACACACAGGATTTAGCGCAACAAATCTGCGAAGAGGCGGCCCGCCTCTTTCCGGTCCAGATGGGGCGCATGCACGCGCGCCCGGTTGGCCCGCATCCGAAGTGGAGCTGCCAGCTGGGCTTTGCCGCCGACGCGTTCGATCAGGTTATTCCGTGGTTGATGCTCAACCGGCAGGGCCTGACGATCTTCACCCATGCTGAAACCGGCGATCACCTGGCCGACCACCGGGATCACGCCGTATGGATGGGAGAGTTTTTGGATCTGGACCTGTCGATATTCGACAAGGCCTAGCCCAACGCCCGCGCCTGATCCCGCAGCACGAATTTCTGAACCTTGCCGGTGGATGTCTTGGGCAAAGTCCCGAACACCACGGTCTTGGGCGCTTTGAAATGGGCCATGTTGTCCCGGCAGAACGCAATCAGATCGGCCTCGGTCGCGCTAGCCTCAGGCTTTAACTCAACGAAAGCACATGGGGTTTCGCCCCATTTCTCATCCGGGCGGGCGACCACTGCGGCTTCCATAACCGCAGGGTGCTTATAGAGGACACCTTCAACCTCGACAGATGAGATATTCTCACCACCCGAGATAATGATGTCCTTGGATCGGTCCTTCAGCGCGACATAACCATCGGGGTACATCACCCCCAAATCGCCCGAGGCAAACCAACCGCCGTTGAACGCCTTGTCGGTGGCATCCGGGTTCTTGAGATAGCCTTTCATTACCACATTGCCCTGCATGAAGATCTCACCCATGGTTTCACCATCGGCGGGCACCGGCTCCAACGTTTCGGGATCAGCTACCATCAGACCCGAAAGCGCCGAATAGCGCACGCCCTGACGCACCTTGAGGGCGGCCCGTTCGGCTGGAGCCTTCTGGTTCCACTCATCCTTCCACGCACAGACGACTGAAGGGCCGTAGGTCTCGGTCAGGCCGTAGACATGGGTCACCTCGACGCCCATCCCCTCCATCGCTTCGATCACGGCGGCAGGCGGCGGGGCACCGGCGGTCATTACCTTGATCTGGTGGTCGAAATCCTTGAGGTAGTCTGGGGCATGCGCCAGCATGTTCAGCACGATAGGCGCGCCGCAGAAATGGGTGACTTTCTCTTCCCGAAAGGCGGCATAGATCGGTTCGGCCCGAACCGCGCGCAAACAGACCGAGACTCCGGCATTCAGCGCCATAGCCCAGGGGAAACACCAGCCATTGCAGTGGAACATCGGCAGGGTCCACAAATAGACCGAGTGCTTAGGCATACCCCAATCCAGCAGGTCGGACTGCGCATTCAAGGCGGCCCCACGGTGGTGATAGACCACGCCCTTGGGGTTGCCGGTCGTGCCAGAGGTATAGTTGAGCGTGATCGCATCCCACTCATCTGCGGGCAGAGACCAGTCAAACTTAGGGTCGCCTTCGCCCAGAAGGGCTTCATAGGTCAGGCTGCCAAGGCGTTCGCCACCATCAAAGCTAGGATCTTCGATATCGATCACCAGAAGGTCATGATCGACCTGCGGCAGCGCCTCTTTGACGACGGCGGAAAACTCGGGGTCGACCAACAGCACCTTGGCCTCGGCGTGGTTGAGGATGAATGCGATGATCGGCGCATCAAGGCGCGTGTTGATTGCGTTCAGAACAGCGCCAGCCATGGGAATGCCAAAATGGGCCTCATAGAGCTCGGGGATGTTCGCGGCGATGATCGAGACGGTATCGCCCTTTCCCACCCCACGAGCCGTCAGGGCGCCGGCCAGACGGCGGCAGCGCGCATAGGTCTGCGCCCAGCTGTAGCGGCGGTCTCCATAGACGACGGACGGGTAGTCGGGATACACCGCCGCCGTCCGTTCGATGAAGCTGAGCGGGGATAGCGGCGTGTAATTCGCACGGTTCTTATCCAGATGACGCTCATACATATTGGCTGCTTGCATCCGCCAACCCTCCCAATTCGCGTGTGTCGCCACATGACCATAAACACGAGGCTGTGACTATCTTGTAGAAATACGACAAGTGGCGGGGCTCTGGCGATACGCTATGATGACATCTGGCCCTATATTCGCGCCCCCATTCGCGGTGATCTGGGCCATCGCATTTACTTGCTATCGTGGGACCGATCCCACAATCTGCACACCGCATCAGACTGAAAGGACATGTCATGGACGGCACGTTCAACGAAAACGATCTTTCCCGCGTGGTCGAGGCCGACCGCGCCCATATCTGGCACCACCTGATCCAGCATAAACCCTTTGAAACAAACGATCCCCGCATCATTGTTGAAGGCAAAGGCATGCGCGTCTGGGACCAGAAAGGCAAAGAGCATCTGGATGCGGTCTCTGGCGGCGTCTGGACGGTGAACGTCGGCTATGGCCGCGAATCCATCTGCAAGGCGGTCTATGACCAGCTGATGAAGCTCTGTTATTTTGCGAATTCGGCAGGGTCGATTCCCGGTTCGATCTTTGCGGAGAAGCTGATCGAAAAGATGCCGGGCATGAGCCGCGTTTACTACACAAACTCAGGCTCCGAGGCGAACGAGAAAGCCTTCAAGATGATCCGTCAGATCGCGCATAAGCGCTATGGCGGCAAAAAGACCAAAATCCTGTATCGCGATCGCGACTATCACGGCTCGACTCTGGCGGCGATGTCAGCGGGCGGTCAGGACGAGCGCAATGCGCAATACGGCCCGTTTGCTCCGGATTTCGTGCGTGTTCCCCATTGCATGGAATACCGCAAGCACGAACTGAACGGCGCGCCGGAGGAAAACTTTGGCGAATGGGCAGCTGACCAGATCGAAGAGGTCATCCTGCGCGAAGGGCCAGACACCGTTGGCGCGCTGTGCCTTGAACCTGTGACCGCAGGTGGCGGTGTGATCGAAGCACCCGAAGGCTACTGGCAGCGCGTTCAGGAGATCTGCAAGAAGTACGACGTGCTGCTGCATATTGATGAGGTTGTGTGCGGCGTCGGTCGCACGGGTACCTGGTTTGGCTACCAACAGTATGGCGTGAAGCCTGACTTTGTCACCATGGCCAAAGGCGTTGCCTCGGGCTATGCGGCCATCGCCTGTCTGGTCACCACCGAAGAGGTCTTTGACATGTTCAAAGACGACGCGGCGGATCCGATGAACTATTTCCGTGACATCTCGACCTTCGGCGGCTGCACCGCTGGTCCGGCCGCGGCGATCGAGAATATGCGCATCATCGAGGATGAGAACCTGCTAGGCAACTGCGTCGACATGGGCGATCGCATGATGGGTAACCTGCAAGCGCTGATGGAGAAGCATAAGGTCATCGGCGATGTGCGTGGCAAAGGCCTGTTCCTGGGTGCCGAACTGGTTGCAGACCGCTCCACGCGTGAACCGATGGACGAAAAGAAGGTACAGGCCGTGGTGGCAGACTGCATGGCGCAGGGTGTCATCATCGGCGCGACCAACCGCTCGCTGCCGGGTCGCAACAACACGCTGTGTTTCTCGCCTGCGCTCATCGCGACGGCGGATGATATCGACCAGATCACCGATGCGGTCGACAGCGCGCTGGGACGTGTGTTCGGCTAGAGAATGAAAAACGGGAAACCGGGCAATCGCGCCCCGGTTTCCCGACCTCTGGGTCGCAAGCCTTTTTACTAACCAGACGATCAGACACACCTCTTGCTCTTGCGTATCAACCGGCGCAGACTTGCATGCAGAGGAGTGTATCATGACACCCAAAACCTCAGACACGGACCCGTCGGGCGATATGGCATCGCCGCAAGGTGCAGCGCTCAAGGTCAACACTGTAAGCGCGCAAGATATCAAGGACTCGTTGAAGGCGGGCATGGCAGACTTTCTGGCCCGCCCTGTCATGAGCGGGTTTTTCGGCCTGTTCTACGCCGTTTTTGGCCTTGTGTTTGTTTGGTGCCTGATCTGGCTCGGCAAGGTCTGGATGATCATTCCGGCCATTGTGGGCTTTCCACTGGTCGCGCCCTTTGCCGCTGCCGGGCTCTATGAGATGTCCCGACGATTGCAGAGCGGGGAACAGTTCGGCTGGTCCGATATCCTGACGGTGATGGCCAATCAACGCAAACGCGAGATGGGCTGGATGGCCTTTGTCACCCTGTTCATTTTCTGGGTGTGGGTCTATCAGGTGCGCCTTTGGTTGGCGATCATCCTGCAGAATGCGTCCTTCTCGGATTTTGACGGATTTCTGAACACCGTCTTCTTCACGCCCGAGGGCTGGACCTTTCTGGCCATTGGCACCTGTATCGGCGCGGGCCTGTCGGCCGTGCTGTTTTCGGTCACCGTTGTCGCCATGCCGCTGCTTCTTGACCGAGAGACCAACTTCGTATCAGCCATGCTGACCTCGATCCGAGTCGTCACCGAGAACCCGGTGGTGATGCTGGGTTGGGCCGCGATCATCTCGGTAACCATGCTGCTCTCGCTGATCCCGGCATTCTTGGGCCTGATCTTCATCCTACCGATCCTTGGTCACACCACGTGGCACCTGTATCAGCGCGCCGTCCCTCCGGCCGAGGACTGAACGGGACTCCTTTAAGGGACAGGCACATCCAAAACAAAAAGGACCGCCCCAAATGGGACGGCCCTTTGTTCACTGTCTCTCTTTTCAGAGATCAGGCAGCCAGAGCGGCCTGAGCTTTGGCGACGATCGCACCGAACGCTTCCGGTTCGTGTACGGCCAGGTCTGCCAGAACTTTGCGGTCCACTTCGATACCGGCCAGGTTCAGGCCGTTGATGAAGCGGGAATATGTCAGAGCCTCGTCATGCGAACGGACTGCGGCGTTGATACGCTGGATCCACAGCGCACGGAAGTTGCGCTTGCGGTTCTTGCGGTCGCGGGTTGCATACTGGTTGGCCTTGTCGACGGCCTGACGGGCAACTTTGAAGGTGCTCTTGCGGCGGCCATAGTAACCTTTGGCGGCCTTGATGACCTTCTTGTGACGGGCGTGAGTTACGGTTCCACCTTTAACGCGGGACATCTCTTAATCTCCTCTTAGCGGTCGTAGGGCATGTAGCCCTTGACGATCTTGGCGTCGGGGGCGGACAGGGTGGTGTTGCCACGGGCGTCGCGGATGAACTTCTTGGTCCGCTTGATCATGCCGTGCCGTTTGCCGGCCTGGCCAGCAAGGACCTTACCGGTCGCAGTCACCTTGAAGCGCTTCTTGGCGCTCGACTTGGTCTTCATCTTAGGCATTTCCGTCTCCTTTCAGGGTTCGGTACTAAACGCGACTCGGCATGCCATCTCGGCCGGTCACGCGATCAGATGCGCCGTTTACGCAAGTTCGGTCATACTGGCAAGGGGGGTTGGCCCAGAATCTGCGCTTTTCGCAGCGGCCTAGGCACCGGGGCAGCATAGGGCCGCCCCGGTGTATTGGTTTAGTGGCTGAATTTGCGGATTTCGCCGCTCTTCAGACGCTCGGAGTAGGACGCCAGCTCCTGACGCACCACTTTCATCAGGAAGTAGAGCGCAAAGACGTTCACAACCGCCATCGCAAAGATCGCCGCATCCGAGAAGTCGATGACCGGGCCAAGGTTGGCCGCCGCACCAATGACAACGAAGATGCAGAAAATGATCTTGAACACCAACTCTTTGGTGTGGCCTTCGCCGAACAGATAGGTCCAGGCTTTGAGGCCATAGTAGGACCAGCTGATCATCGTCGAGAAGGCAAACAGGACCACGGCAATCGCCAGAATGAACGGGAACCAGCTGAACGCGCTGCCGAAGGCCGCCGAGGTCAGGCTGACGCCGGTATTGCCGTCGACCGTTGCAATCGCATTGCCCGCTTCGTTCAGCATGTAGTTGCCGGTTGCCGGATCAACGATCAGTTGCTGGGTGATGATGATCACCAGCGCAGTCATTGTACAGATCACAACCGTGTCGATGAACGGCTCAAGCAGCGAGACAAAGCCCTCGGTGATCGGTTCTTTGGTCCGTACGGCTGAGTGCGCAATCGCCGCGGAACCCACGCCCGCTTCGTTCGAGAACGCCGCACGACGGAAGCCCTGGATCAGCGCACCGACCATACCGCCAGCAACGCCGAGACCGGTGAAAGCACCTGCGAAGATCTGACCAAAGGCCCACCCGATCTGGTCTGCATGCATCAGGATGATAACCAGCGCCGCCAGCACGTACATGACACCCATGAACGGCACGACTTTCTCGGTCACACGCGCGATGGATTTCAGGCCACCCACGATCACCGCAAAGACGATGCCCGCAAAGACCAAACCTGTGATCCAGCCTGGATAGTCTCCGACAATCCCAGCAATCTGCTGATGCGCCTGATTGGCCTGGAACATGTTGCCCCCGCCCAATGCGCCAAGGATACAGAAGATCGAGAACAGCACGGCCAGGATTTTACCGCCCGGCAGGCCCAGTTCCGCAAAGCCCTTTGACATGTAATACATCGGGCCACCCGAAACGGTGCCGTCTTCATATTCATTTCGGTATTTCACACCCAAAGTACATTCGGTGAATTTCGACGCCATGCCCAGCAGGCCGGCGACGATCATCCAGAACGTGGCACCCGGTCCACCGATCCCGATGGCAACCGCCACACCGGCGATGTTCCCAAGACCAACGGTCCCCGACAAAGCGGTGGCAAGGGCCTGAAAATGGCTGACCTCACCCGCGTCATTGGGGTCGGAGTAATCGCCTTTAACCAAGCTGATCGAGTGTCCGAAGAATCGGAATTGCACAAAGGCAAAATAGAGCGAAAACACTGTGGCCGCGACGACCAGCCACCCCACGATCCATGGGAATCCAGTGCCCGGAAACGGCGCGAAGATAAAGCTAACGAAGGGGCCGGTAAAATCCGCGAAAGCCTGATTGATCTTCTCGTCCAGACCGGGCGCCTCTTGCGCGAAAGCGGGGCTAGACATCAGAGCCATGGTCGCACCAAGGCCCAGTTTTTGAAGCATATTCATCCTAATCCCTCCGCTCAGTTCACGACCGTGACAGGCACGTCGGCATGCATGACCAAGTTCTGAGTCGAGCTTCCAAACAGCCGTTTCTTGAACCCATCCGCCGAGGCGCGGCCGACGATGATCTGAGTGCCGCCGTTTTCGACCGTGATCGCGTTCAGCGTCTCGGCCACGTCGCCATGGCGCACGATGCCGTGCGCTTCGAACCCATCGGCCTTTAGCGCCTCAACCGTAGGGGCAATGATCCGCGAGGTGGCCAGTTCGACCTCTTCCTCGCGACGCTTGTGCCGTTGGGCGTTTTCTTCCGGTGTTTGGAAAGTGAAAGGGGACCATTCGATGACATAAACAACCAGCATTTCGCATGAGCCAATCCGCCCAGCCAAATCCTTGGCAAAGGCGATAGCGCGCTCTCCGGTTTCTGTCCCGTCCAGTCCAATGACAATCTTTGTTGTCATGACGTTCCTCCATTTTTTTTCTGGTTTGACCGGGACCCGTGCCCCCGGTAGGGCGACCGGAACCTGGAACTATCTGAGATGATCGCCCTAAGGTTCAGTATCCGGCAAAATCACCAAAAAACAGAGGTATTTTTGCTGAATACAACCCTACGGGCATCTTCCCCTTGAAAACAAACAAGAAAAGCCGCCTAAAAATTAGGCGGCCTGAGAGTTCTCAATATGATCCTTCCTGAAATCCGGGCGAACTCATCCCGGATCGGTGTTGTAGATCAGCCGCTCATCACAAGGGGCAATACGCAGAATATTGGTGGTTCCGGGGACATTGAACGGAACGCCTGCGGTAACAACGATCTGATCGCTCTCGGCGGCGAAGCCCCCTCCGCGCGCGGCGCGGGCCGCATTGACCACGGCCCCTTTGAACCTCTCAAGCTCGGGCGTCATCACACAGTGACAACCCCAGCTCAGGCACAGACGGCGGGCGGTTCCAGTCGCTGGCGTCATGGCGATGATCGGGACGCCGGGACGTTCGCGCGCAGTCAACAGCGCTGTGGTGCCGCTTTGGGTAAAACAGCAGATCGCTTTGATGTCGGTCTTTTCCGCGATCTCCCGCGCGGCCGCCACGATACCGTCCGCGATGGTCGACCCTTTGGCAGTACGCGAGGCGGCGATGATCTGCGTGTAGGTCGGGTCGGCCTCGACCTCGATGGCGACCTTGTTCATCGTCTGCACGGCCTCGATCGGGTACGAACCGGCCGCAGATTCCGCGCTGAGCATGATGGCATCCGTGCCTTCGTAAATCGCAGTTGCAACGTCCGAGACCTCGGCGCGGGTAGGCATCGGGCTTTCGATCATGCTCTCAAGCATCTGGGTCGCGACGATTACCGGCTTGGCCGCACCACGGCACTTGCGAACCAGACGTTTCTGGATCGGAGGAACAGCCGAAACCGGCAGCTCAACACCCAAATCGCCACGGGCCACCATGATCCCGTCTGATGCGTCGAGAATATCGTCAAACGCCTCAACCGCTGCGGGCTTTTCGATCTTCGACAGGATCGACGCTCGTCCATCCGCCAGCGCGCGCGCCTCGAACACATCTTTGGCCCGCTGTACAAAGCTGAGCGCCAGCCAATCCACTCCCAATTGGCACACAAACTCCAGATCATCGCGATCCTTGGCCGACAAGGCTGCCAGTGGCAGCAGCACATCAGGCACGTTCACACCCTTGCGGTTCGAGATCGTCCCGCCGACTTCGACAGTGCAATTGGCGAAGTCCTGGCCGCAATCCTGCACGGTCAGACGGATCTTGCCGTCATTGACCAGCAGCCGCGCGCCGGGTTCGAGCGCTGCAAAAATCTCGGGGTGTGGAAGGCAAACACGGTTGATGTCTCCGGCCTCGGGGTCGAGGTCCAGCCGGAACGCGGCACCCTCGACCAGTTCTTCCGCATCATTGGCAAAAACCCCAACACGCAGCTTCGGGCCTTGAAGATCGGCCAGGATCGCGATCGGGCTGTCCAGATCCTTTTCCACCTGACGAATGATGCGATGCCGTTCGCGGATCTCGTCATGGCTGCCATGGCTCATGTTCAGGCGAAAGACGTCGGCCCCGGCCTCATGCAAGGCCCGGATGGTGTCATAGTCATTGGACGCCGGTCCCAGCGTCGCCACGATTTTTACATTTCTAAGGCGTCGCACTGGTTTCGCTCTCCTCAATCCCTCGGTGATGCGGCAATGTTACCGCAAACAGTATGTGGGTGGTTATTGCGCAATTCCCTTTTGGAAGCAACTGCCATACACCTGCCGCAAACTTGATGACAGGCACATGACATACACTCCGTTTTTTATCCATGGCGAGGATCGCCCATCCCGATGGCTGATCACCTGCGATCATGCGACCAACACCGTTCCTCCCGAAATCAACGGCGGGGATCTAGGATTGCCGCGCGAAGATATGGAACGCCACATCGCCTATGATGTCGGTGCCTACGAGGTCTCGAAACATCTGGGCGAGATCCTGAACGCGCCGGTCATCGCAGCCAATTTCTCGCGCCTTGTGATTGATCCGAACCGGGGTGAGGACGACCCGACCCTGCTGATGAAGCTCTATGACGGTTCGATCATTCCCGGCAATCGCCACGCTGATTCGGCCGAGCGCGAGCGGCGTTTGGACATGTGCTACCGCCCTTATCACGACGCGCTTGGGAGGTTGGCCGCCCTGCCCCATGCGGTGATTGTGTCTATGCACTCTTTCACCCGCCAACTCCGCGGTCGGGAACCACGCCCTTGGCATGTAGGCGTTCTGCACACCCCGGATGAGCGCTTTTCACGCCCTCTGATCAACCGCCTGAAGGCCGAAGACGATCTGTGCGTCGGCGTAAATGAGCCCTATACCGGCGTTCTGCCCGGCGATGCCATCGACACGCATTGCACCTCGCACGGTCGACCAAATGCATTGATCGAGCTTCGCAATGATCTGATCGCGGATCACGCGGGACAGCGGGCATGGGCAGAAAGGCTCGCAGTGATCCTTCAGGATGCGCTAACAGACAGCGGCCTTTGATCGCACATTGTTGTGAGCTGCACCTTCAGCCCCCACATTGGAGACCGGGAAGGAGGCGACCATGACACAAGAGTTGCTGACAAGTGTTTTTGGCTGGATGGCGGTACTGAACATCGTCGTTTTGCTGTTCACAACCGTTATGATTGTGCTTTTGCAGGACTGGATTGCAGGGGTTCATGCCGGAATGTTCCGAATGGAGCGGCCTGATGTAAAGCGCGCCTATTTTAGGTATCTGGCCAACTACAAGATCCTCACTTTGATTTTCTGCATCATTCCCTGGCTGGCCTTGAAACTGGCCTAACGCTGAGTCAGTTGAAACACGCACATCAGAGCGTTAATTCGGAAACAGACCGCATCCACTTATTCGGAGCCAGACCATGGAAAAGCAAACCGAAATCGAACTTCAAGCCGCAGCGTTCCGTCGGCTGCAAAAGCATTTGATGGAAGATCGCACCGACGTTCAGAATATCGACATGATGAATCTAGCCGGGTTCTGCCGCAACTGCCTGTCACGCTGGTATCAGGAAGCGGCCAACGACAAAGGCATCGAGATGGGCAAAGACGAAGCTCGTCAGATCTTCTACGGCATGACCATGGATGAATGGAAAGCCAACTACCAGACCGAAGCCAGCCCGGACAAACAAGCCGCCTTCAAGGTCGCGTTTGATGAGAATGTCACGAAGAAGGGCTAAGAACTTGAAACCACGCGGCCAAACACTTAAGACTGATGAGCAATTCCTATGCGGAAGCACCCCAAAGCACTCTGTGATGCGTGCTCATGTTTTTCGAGTTTAGGTTGATCTCTGAACAAGCCGTTTCCGCTCGTGATGCTTCCACAGTGCTTTCAGTTGGGTTGTCGCAAATAGAAACACCGCGCGGACGCGGCATTCAAGCTGTTATTATCTGACCCTAAACATTGGTTGGGGTAGTATGATTTGAACCTACGACCTTCAGGTTATGAGATAGCTTACGCTCACCTATACCAACTACGCCGGAAGGCGCGGATTTAATCTATCTTATTGGAATCATTTTTAATTTTGGCGACCAGCACGCCCCGTTTCTACCTCCTACGCCATGAAACGCTTCCCGTTACTTCCACAATGCTTCCATGGGGCGATGACAGCGAAAGGATGAGGGATGCCCAAACTGACCAAACCCGCGGTAGAAGCCTTACCAGTTGAGGCGAAATACTACTTTGTCTGGGACAGCCAGATTGCCGGGTTTGGCGTCCGCGTCATGCCTTCCGGGGCCAATAACCTATGAAGCGCGGTATCGGAAAGATGGACGGACACGGCGTGTTTCCATCGGTCGGCATGGCAAGATCACCGTAGCCGAAGCGCGGAAGTTGGCAAAGGAGCTCATGGGACAAGTGGCTAGGGGTGTGAACCCCGCCGAAGAGGTTGCCCAGCATCGCCGCGCATCAACGGTTGCGGCCTTGTGTGAGCGGTTCTTTGATACTCACATCAAAGAACACGCTGTAAGCCGTCTACCCAAGGGGAATATCGCAGGGCTAGTGACCTTTTCAAAGATCCAGCCATCGGCAGCTTCAAAGTGGTTGATGTGGAGCGAAAAGACCTTGCCGAACTGCACCACAAATTCCGGGACAAGCCCTATCAGGCAAACCGGACATTGGGCGTACTGTCCAAGATGCTCAATCAGTGGAAAATCTGGGGCTTGCGGCCTAATGGGTCAAACCCCTGTTGCCATGTCGCAAAATACCGCGAAGAGAAACGGGAACGGTTTCTGAGCCAAAACGAGTTGCAACGGCTTGGGCGGGCTTTTACAGACGCGGAACGCGATGGATCGGAGTTGCCCTTTGCTGTCCCCGCCTTCCGGTTGCTGATCCTGACCGGGTGTCGCCTCGGCGAAATCCAGACGCTGCAATGGCCCTTCACTACAGATGCAGGAATGGAGCTTCCAGACACCAAAACAGGCGCGACGCATTCCTCTACTACAAGCGGTCCGAGCGGTTCTAAGCGCCTTGCCACAGCTTCGCGACAACCCTTGCGTCATTTCCGGGGCTAGCTCTGGCCATCGCGCCACCAACCTGCAAAAGCCATGGCGTCGCATACTAAACGGGCTGGGTCTGCACGATGTCCGCATTCACGACCTGTACCGTACCTATGCGTCAAATGCCGTATCGTCGGGTGTGCCAATCCAGATGGTCGGGCGATAGCTGGGTCACAGTCAGATTCAGACAACCATGCAGTACGCGCATTTGGCTTATGATCCTGTACAGCCGGCAGCGGAGGAAAACACAGCGCGCTCAATACAATCGTAGGCTCACTGAAACCCAACCATGATCTCCGCCTAGTTAGGTAAAACGCTCGACGCGACCAGCCCCCTAAACGTTTACTTACACGTACTAAATTACGTGTAGCGTCTACGTATAAGGTACATACGAGTTTTCTCACTTCCCGGGGTATGCGCGGGACCGTGTTTACAACAGGAAGGGAAGACCACAATCCAAGCCGATCTCTCAAATGACCGCTTGGAGCCCAAGGCGGTCATTCAGTTCGAGCGAAACGAGCATAAATTGATCGAAATTCTTTTATGAGTCTGCGGTCCTCAAATTTTCTTTTCGTTGGACTACTTTCGGTACCAGCTTTGTGGCTTGGGCTTCCATTTCACATAGGTTTGGTCGCCAGCTACACGGTTTCAGATCAGGCTACTGTGACTGGACTGGGAAGACGTCAGATGGAGAATAGGAAGCCGCAGAGATGCGCCTTTCTAACCCCGTCAATTGTAGCATCGAACGATCAAAGAAAAACACGCCGTGTTGCCCAATAAACCAGCCTAATTCTGGTCCGCAATGGCAAGCGCAGTTTTGATCGCCTCCGCAAGTTCTCTAATGGCGAAATTCGGTGTGCTGAGCTGACGAACATGTTCCATAACTTCAAGTCCACGTCGCCATTCCGCACCGCCATAGCCTGCCCGCGCGGTCTCTATGCCTTCAGCGATGTGGCGTGCCCTGAATGACTTGATCAAATATGGATAGTCCGTTCCAAGGTAGAATTCCGCGTCATCTGTTTGCCTGTTGACCAAGATGTTCGCCCCCATAGCCGCGGCGAAGAAGCCCTTGGTGAAAGGCTTTGAAACCTCTCGGCTCGCACTTCGAGGCCGGACACCGTAGTGCATCGGATAGTCAGTCATTTGCTGCAGCGCTTTAGTATAATCACTCTGATCCTTATAAGTTAGAACTTGGACCGCTCGCGGGTCGGGCGGTGCAATCATCTTTCTTGGGTTCCCAAGATAGCCAATTCGAAAATCCGATCTTGAAGCCGCCGAAACAAGAGTAATCCGCGGATCGGCGTGATGGGTCACATGGACAACGGAAGACCCGGAAACACCTTCCTTTGCAAGACGTGTATTTACGCGCCGGCAGCCTACGCGGGACGCAAGTATATGTGCATGGTAAATCCCTAGCTCGTCTGTTTCAGGGACACTGTCTACGTGATCCGAGCACATGCCGGCAGAGGTCTCTCGCAGGGCAATCATGCGATCACGTCCAAGAAGGCGCAGGCTTGTTTGAAGTCCTATGACAACTGCACCTTTAGCATGTCGAACAAATTCTTCATGCTGTTCGGTAAAGCGTGGTTTGGCAAGTGCTACCGTCTCAACTTCATAGGTGTCGGAATACACTTCGGCCAAGAGTTTGGCATTTTGCTGCACTCGAGGCACCACCGATCCTTGATTGCGACGCCAACGTGGAAAGGCGAAAATAACACGCTGTTTCATGGAGTTACGATGGATGCTTCAGGCAAGGCAAGTTCAGGACGGTGCAGGTGTGCTGCTATTGGGAAACTGGCACGTACTTCGTCCAACGCGCTGGAAAAAGGAAGTTGCTCGAAGAAGCGTTCAATACCAAATTCGTCAATTTCCATATCCTGATAGTGCGAAACGATGTCGTCTAAAGACGTCCCAATCTTCAAGTGCGATTGCTTCGGATCTAGGCCAGTGATCGCTAATAGTCCCGTCGGTGCCGCGTCAAAGGCAGTAAGCTTAAGATCGGGCCGGTGTTCCTGCAGTATCGGGATCAATTTCCATACATCGCCTGTCCAAATTTCTGGTAGCGAAGATAGATCGCGGGTCGTCATCTTTGTGTTTCTTGGAAAGCAGTCGTGAACGAAAATCACACCATCGAGAGCCATTGACCGTTCGGTATTCAGTACATCCCTTAACGCGTACTCGAAGAGGTGCATCCCATCGATGAAAGCTACGGAAATTTTCGCGCCCAGCCGTTCAAGTCTCCCCTTTGCGAAAAAAGTATCACTTTCCTCTTGGTAGAGAAGCATTTCCGGTTTTTTGCCCAAAACTCCAGAAGAAAGTCGAAAATGTGGATCAACCCCGATCGTCTTTCCCTGAACCATGGACAGGATTGTTCCCTCCCTGCAACCAATCTCCAAATACCAATCGAAGATGTACTTGCTGTGAAGCCGGCGAAAGAAGCGCCGATAAGGAAAGCCCCTTGCTGGACTAAACATTGAACACACCTTCCAAAAGTTCTAGCGGCTTCGAACTGCAATCGGGCAGATTAGTAACCCGGCTTGTACCGTTCACTCCTTCTAGCGACAATTCAGCTTTTCGAGTGCAAATGCAACTGCTTGAGGACCGGTCCAGCTTAGTTCTTCGAGGCAGGAGCAAAGCGTTCGGCGTTCTCAGCTAGAAAGACACCCTTTACGCCTGAACCGATATACAAATCTCACCTTTCCATCCATTTGATGCTCTCAGCGGTTCTTCTTTGATAGTATCAATTCGAAGTCACGCTTGATATCGAACATATCCTGTTAAGCTAAACGGCCATCGGCTGAAATCGCATGGTCTTGTCGGAGCTGATCCGCGACCTCGTCCCGAAAGTTTTTAACGGAGACTGAAACCCTCGGCTACCCGATGAGGCGGTTGATTGACGAAGCCATGGGAGCAAGCGAGCTCCGTCGAGCCGATCCAATCCTCGTAACCAACCAACTCTTGGCGCCAGCAAACAACTTCTTCTGGCCGGAGTTTTCAATGCGAGAATCCTACTCCCAATGACGAACTGGACGACTACGGCGTCATATTTCTGGCGCACTACAAAGCGGGCGTTTGATTAGTCACCAGAATGGCAGGTTCGTCCACATACCAGCCATTTCCTAAGCGTCGGAACTTGGCTGCGTCACTTGTTTCCTCTAGCAGCAAAAATACCGATCACGTCTCTGCAATATTTGGGGTGAACTTACCCAACCTGGACCCTACACCGAGTAGGTTTTTTGACCACGCGAACAAGATGAGGTGTGCGTGACCGGCAGCATGGAGCTTCGAGAGAATTCCCGATGGCATGCAAATTCTGTAAAAGTGGACACGGCCCCTTATTACAAGACTGAATGGTATTCGACGCTTTCTGTGTCAGAGCATGCGCACCATTCAGAAATGGCGTGTGACAGGGTTTGGCCCAAATTCTATAAGTCGGGCCGCTCTACCGCCGTGACACCTGCTGGAATGGGCCGAGGCGCGTCGCTACGGCAACACCAGCAGCTACACCGCAGCCTGAGTTTTGCCCGTGCGGGGTCGGCAGCGCAGTGCGGGATTTTTGGACCGGACAGGCCCTGTAGGGGCTCGTGCGAAAAGGTCCTACACCCCTTTGCTCAAACGTCACTAGAAAGGCACTGCGCCATGCCAAACCGGCCTACACAGAAAATTCAAAATCGGTCTCATTACCGCCATCATCAGGGACAATGACGGCTTTTTTTCCGTCGATATGTCCCGCACTTACAAGACAGATACCAGTGAATCGCGCAATTCGACCAGCTTCCACCATTCGGACTTACTCGCTGAAATTGCTTCAAGATAAGGTAGCAGCTCTTCTACGCGGCCCAATCGGAAGTCCGATCTCAATCAGATCGTTCTTCGTTAGAATAGGAAGATCCGATACGCGAACATCTTGCTTTTTGAAAG
>NZ_JBQFYA010000014.1:0-114783 GCF_056541245.1 Ruegeria sp. AI3 | reverse complement strand
GCACATTGCTACCTTCGAGGAGTTTCCTCCGATCCCCCCAGGAACGCCGGACCCCTACGAACCACCCACTGACTGAAGGGCGGCTTTGTCCCGCATTTTCCGAATTGCCGTCGTTCCCTGCAACTTAACTGAACATCTAATTTGCAGACATTTGCCGACTTTGCCAGTCACCTATTGAGGTAACCCTGCCTTCAACCAACCTTCACGCCAGTTGTTTGCGGAGGCTGGAACAGTGAAGATTGGTATCTGGGTTTCCTGTGAAGCGGCAGTCAAGCCCGGGCGCAAAATCTGCAGGTCTTTAACCGCTTTGCGAGCGACTTCTTCATCAGTCAGGTGCCCCAGAGAAGCGATCAGCATGAGGTGACTCATGACGAAGCTGGATCGCACTGACAAAGCATCCCGACAAGCTCCAGCCGCTTCCTCATATCGCTCAAGCTGAAAGAGTGCGCTTGCCTGAGCAAGGTAGGCGGCGTGGCGCAACGGATCATGTGGGCTAAGGTCGACAGATTGAACCGCGTGTTTCAGAGCCTCCTCCGGCCTATCAAGCAGGCATAGGTTAATGGATGCTAGCATGTGAACTGTTGCAGCGTTTGGATTTTGCTTGAGCGCTTGTTTGAAAACGTCCCGCGCACGCGGCAGGTCTCGCGCGAGCATTGAGATGGAATGCGCCGCATACGCCATTGCGATCCCGTCTGCACGATCGCTCATGAGGACCCGTTCAGCGGCCGTGACAGCTTCCTTTGGCCCGTCACCAATAGGTTCAAGTCCTTGAACCATTCGTTGAATATGCAACCAAGCCAAAAGCCCGGATGCGGACGTATAGTCTGGATCACGATCCAGTGCGAGTGTTGTGAGTTGTATGGCCTTGCGGTTGTCTTCGTCCGTCAAAAGATGGAAGTGCGATTGCGCCCGAAGGTACAGTTCGTAAGCTTCCAAATTGTCCGTTGGTTTCGCTCGTGCTCGGTTTGTTTCAGCGTGCCTCAGTGATGGCTCAATCGCTGTCACGACCTCAACGGTGACTTTGTCTTGAAGGTCAAAAATATCATCAAGCACGCCGTCAAATCGATCTGCCCAAAGATGGCTGCCGTTTTCTGCATCAATCAGCTGCCCTGTAATGCGGACGCGCTGACCTGCACGTCTGACCGAGCCCTCTAGAACATACCGCACCCCAAGAGTGCGCCCGACTTCACGTATATCCGTGCTTTTGCCTTTGAACGTGAATGACGAGTTTCGGGCCAACACCATAAGCCAGCGGAAACGAGACAGCTCTGTGATGATGTCCTCGGTAATGCCGTCTGCAAAAAACTCCTGTTCAGGGTCACCGGACATGTTGTCGAACGGAAGTACGGCAATCCCGGGTCTGACATCTGTTGTTGTGGAAAGATTGGCCGAAGTGCCTTTGGGCCAGTGCCAAACACCAATGCGGCGTGTGATGTTCTTCAGTTCAGTTTGCTCGCCGCCTTCGAAGTGAGATGCATCACCACGGTCCAAACTGTTGTGCGAGGTGTCTGACATCAGAACTTGATCCGGCTCGGCCAGCGCTTCGAGACGGGAGGCGACATTTATTCCGTCACCAAAAATGTCATCACCATCCGTGACGACCTCTCCGGTATGAATGCCAATTCGAAGTTTGATACCGTCCGGTTTCTGAGCTGACTGTATTGCGATTGCGCAATCTGCGGCATCTGATGTGGATTTGAACTCGGCAATCCAACCATCGCCCATACTTTTGATCAGCGTTCCGTCATGGTCCTCCAACAGACACTGAAGCGTTTCTTCACGAAATGATCTGAGCGCTGCAATCGTGCCCTCCCGATCACGATCCATCAGTGCAGAGTAGCCAACAATATCAGCTGCAAGCACCGTGGTAAGCCTTCTGTCCATTCGTTAACCCCCGTTTCTACGAACTTAACGCGACGCTCAGGTTCTGTCAGCCCGACAAGGTCACCTTGGGGCTCAGTGGCGACCTCGGTGACAGCGCGGCATCCTGTTATGCCCTATCTAGTCAACTTCAGGTCTTCGTTGTGGGCGTGCATAGCGGATCGGAGGATCAGTTGTGGAAACACAAAACTCACCTGCCATTCGTGCTCTTCGTTCCTCTTGGAAAAAGGGACGCATCGTCGGTCAGAAACGACCTTTGAAACCTAAACACGTCTGGGCAATTCGAGTAAGATTAGAACTCGCAACGAACTATCGCCGCTCGCCTCTCTTTAAAATGGCCATCGCCAGCGAGTTGTGCGGCTGTGACGTGGTGAAGATGAAAGTCGTTGACATCATGGCGTCAGGTTAGATCAACGAGCTGTTTTCGGTGCTACAAAGCAAAACTTAGCAACCGGTCCGCTTAGAGATTTCTGAAGCAATTCAGATCTTAGCCGAGAGGTGGATGGAAGGCGAACTGATGGTCGGGTCTGAATACCTTTGGATAGGGCGTTTCCATGAGTCTATACACATTTCAAAGCGCCAGTATACGCTGACCGTGAGCGCTTGCGCGGCTGCCTTTGCTGCACCTTTCGGCTTGAGTTCACGCCAATGACTGGGAGACGTATGTCAGAGGAACGAACACTTCACTCCCGGTGCTTCGATTCGAACAATGCTTCACCTCATTCATAGTGTGCCTCCAGGCTGCGAGAAATGGTGATGCGTGATCCTTGGCTGGTAAATGTTCTTTCAAAACTTGATTGATCAAGGACAACTGGTGCGCGTGGCGAGCAGGAGCGTCCGAACCGAACGGAGATACTTCGCCTTTTTGACCGAGAGAGCTTCGAAATACGCCGCTTAAAAGAAAGTTTGGGAATGGCTGGGCTCCCTGTCCGAAGCCGCACCGTGACAAGGACGAAAACCTAATGAAGGGCAACTTCCGCGGCCCATTAGCTAGGAACAGCCCAAAGCTGTCGTTGATACATTAGTCCTATTGCTGCGCTGCGGTCCGTCAGAGAAGACATTTGCCGCAGGCGCAATATTGCGAACTGATTTAGAGTGCGAAGCGCACTTTCTGCTGTAGTACTGGCGGATCTTACAGTTGAGTTGCTTGATCAATTACCCAACTGCAGAACTTTCTTGTGTCTTCTCTGTCTGCAGCAGCGTTGATTAAATAGAAATAGTCGCGTTCGATTTCCAAGAATCCTTCCAACTTTATCAAAGTTCCGTCAGCGAGATATGGGTCGACCAATGGGTTTCCCGCCAAAGCGATACCTTGTCCCGCGATCGCGGCCTGCAGCATGTTGATATAGGTATTCATAGCCACGCCGCTGGAGTCCGCTGACAGCACCAAATCGTTGGCTTTAAACCAATGTGGCCAACGCGCCCCAGCCCGATAGATACCAGACAGGTAAAGCAAATTCTCCTTCATCAGATCCATGGGTTCTGACAGAGCAGTACTGGGAGAGTATTTTGGGCTCATCACTGGAAAAATGCGCTCGCGCAACAGCGGAATTACGTTGTCTCCGGTTGGCTTTTCCTTGGAATAACGGATCGCAACATCGACGTTTTCCGCGGCAAGGTCCAGCTTACGATCAGTGACTACAAGGTTCAGTTCAACCTCCGGGAACTGATTGCTGAAATCCACCATACGCGGCATGAGCCAGTAGGTCGCAAAGGCAGTCGTCGTGGTTACTGTCAGTGGGGTATCACCTGACGTCTTTGAGACATTCAGAACGGCGTTTGCAATCTGATGCAAAGCCGGAGCCACCTCAGCCTCCAGCATCCTGCCCGCCAGAGTCAAAGATACTTTTCTGTGGTCCCTGACAAACAGCGTCGTACCAAGTGCTTGTTCAAGCTCGGCAATCTGGCGACTAACCGACACGCGCGTGACGCCCAGCTCTTCTGCCGAACGTGTAAAGTTGGAATTTCTGCATGCTGCCTCAAAGGTTATCAGATGCGGCAGCTTAGTAAGTGTTTTGCGAAGATTTACCATAACGTTCTGGTTAACAAACTGGATGGTATTTTGGAACTTCACAACTGCATTCAGATGACAAAAAATTACCCCAAGAGAAGAAACCGGCCAAATAGGCTCTTGTAAATTTCAGGGAGGAAAACATGACAAACTTCTCCAATTTTGCGCGCACCGCAGCGATGACAACCGTGCTTGGACTTCCGGCATTTGCGGCCGATCAGCCCGGCGCAGGTGTTGATGTCTCGCCAATTAAGGGATCGCCCGCCAACGCATGGTTTCAGCATATGGTCGTGCAACAGGGTTTGGAGGCTTTGGGCTACAACGTCGAAGAAACCTTGGAAGCAGATTTCCCGGCTGTGCATCTGGCTGTCGCGTCTGGCGACGCCGACTACACCTTCAATCACTGGAAACCCCTCCATAACGACTTTTTTGACAAGTCCGGCGGCGAAAGCACAATGACGCGTGTAAAGGCCGGGATTACCGGGGCAGGCCAAGGGTTCTTTATCGACAAGAAGACCGCCGAAGCGAACGGCATAACCAGCGTTCAACAGTTTTCCGATCCTGCCGTTGCTGCCCTGTTTGATGCAGATGGCGATGGTCGTGCCAACCTGTCCGGATGCAATCCCGGTTGGGGATGTGAAATCGCAATCGAGGATCATCTGGACAATTTGAACCTGCGCGAAAACGTTCAACATGATCAGGGTAGCTATTTCGCGATCATGGCGGACACTATTACGCGATATAACGAAGGTGGCGCCATCCTGTATTACACATGGACGCCAAACTGGATCAGCGATGTCCTGATCCCCGGTGAAGACGTAGTGCAGATCGGTGTTCAAAGCGACGGCGAGATGGACGCGGGTTTTGCTGTGAACGACGTCTATATTGTCGCGAACAATGAATTCCTTGAAGAGAACCCCGCCGCCGCCAAGTTCTTTGAACTGGTCGATATCCCGATCAGCGCCGTCAACGCGGCGCAAGTAAAACTGCGCGACGGGGAAAATACGCTGGAAGACTTCCAGCGCCACGCCGCCGATTGGATTGCCGAAAACCAAGCGCAATTCGACGGTTGGGTGGCCGAGGCCGCGGCTGCCGCAAACTAACTCTCCCCGAAGACTTTGGGGCGGCTTGTCCGGCCGCTCCGGTTTTTTGAAGGAACAAGACAATGGCTGACGCACAGATCGAATGTCGTGACCTCTGGAAAATCTACGGCAACCGCTCGGACGAAGCCATGAAGGCGGTCCTGGCTGAGGGGCTGTCGAAAGAGGACGTAAGAGACAGATTTGGCTGCGTTCTTGGCGTTCGGGATGCGAGTTTCAGCGTCCGGAAGGGCGAGATTTTCTGCATCATGGGACTGTCCGGGTCAGGCAAGTCCACCCTTGTGCGCCACGTCAACAGGTTGATTGAACCGACGTCTGGCCAAATTCATGTGGCTGGCCAGCGTGTGGACACGATGGGCGAAGAAGAACTTCGCCAATTGCGAGCCGAAACGATTGGCATGGTCTTCCAGCATATGGCGCTGTGGCCGCATCGAACCTTGGGCGAAAATGTCGGATTCGGGCTCGAAGTTCGCGGCATTGATTTGCCAACACGGCGAGAGGCGGCAGTCAAGGCGCTCGAAGCCATGGATCTAGGCGGTTGGATTGATCACTACCCCGATCAGCTTTCGGGCGGCATGCAGCAACGTGTCGGTCTCGCCCGCGCATTGGCAGCCGACCCAGAAATCCTGTTGATGGACGAGCCATTCTCGGCGCTTGATCCTCTGATCCGCCGCCAATTGCAGGACCAGTTCCTGAACCTGTCGGCGCATATGCACAAAACCACGCTGTTCATCACCCATGATCTGGATGAAGCCATCCGGATGGGAGATCACATTGCCATCATGAATGACGGTGAGATCGTGCAGATTGGTACACCCGAAGAAATCGTGACCAGCCCCAAGGACGACTATGTCGCAGAGTTTGTGAAAGGCATCAGCCGTGTCGCGCTGGTCCGGGCGGAAACCATCATGGAGCCGCTGAACGGGCGGGAGACAACGGAAAAGACCGTGCGCGTCGACGCTGAACTGGGTGAGATCATTGATCTGTTCATGGAAGATCAGTCTCCAGTCACCGTCGTTAGTCCGGATCATGCCTCCGTTGGGCAGATCACCATCAAGGACGCGTTGACTGCGTTGCGCGGGTAAGGGGCGAAATCATGGATATCTGGAATGTTTTTGACACCGAATGGGTCCCCGTTGGCACATGGGTTGAATCCTTCCTGCAATGGGTGGTGACCAATTTCCGCTTCATCTTTCAGGCGATCAAGGTGCCGTTTGAAATCGTTCTGACCGGATTGGAGGACGCTCTGACCCAGGCCCCAGACTTGGTGGTTCTGGCATTAATCATTTTGGTGGCCTGGCAGGCAGGCGGTCGCCGTCTGGGCCTGATCTCGGCGGCCTGCATGCTTGCCATCGGTCTGATGGGTGCATGGGAAGAAAGCATGACCACCCTGTCCATCGTTCTGACATGCGTTGTGTTCTGTTCACTGATCGGCATTCCGCTGGGTGTTTACTCGGCCAAGAATGATCGGTTCTGGACGGTTCTGCAGCCCATGCTTGATCTGATGCAAACGATCCCGTCCTTTGTCTACCTGGTGCCAATCGTGATGTTGTTCTCGATCGGCAATGTCTCAGGTGTAATCGTGACATTCATCTACGCCCTGCCGCCAGTGGTGCGCCTGACCAATCTGGGCATCCGACAGGTTCGGGGCGATATGGTCGAGGCCGCGCGCGCCTTTGGTGCTTCGAACCGGCAAACGCTGTATAAGGTCGAGCTACCTTTGGCGATGCCGACCATCATGGCAGGCGTGAACCAGACCATCATGATGGCCTTGAGCATGGTCGTGGTGTCTTCGATGATTTCCGTGACTGGTCTGGGCCAGATGGTTCTGCGGGGCATCGGGCGTCTGGACATGGGTCTGGCGACCGTCGGTGGGCTGGGCATCGTATTTCTGGCCATCGTCATTGACCGTGTATCGCAAAGCTTCGGCATTTCATCGCGTGAGCGTGGTCACAAGAAATGGTACGAAACCGGCCCGGTTGGATATGTCCGCAGCCTGATGGGACGGTGGTAACATGACCGAATCTCGCCCAAATATCCTGTTCTTTCAGGTCGATCAGCTGACGGCGTCTGCCCTGCAAACCTACGGAGACACCATCTGCCACTCCCCGACCATTGATGATTTGGCCGCGCGTGGTGTGGTGTTTGAGAACGCCTATTGCAACTATCCGCTTTGTGCACCATCCCGCTTTTCGATGGCAACAGGGCAGCTGGCGTCGAAAGTTGGCGCTTATGACAATGCAGCAGAGTTTTCGGCCGAAATCCCGACCTATGCGCATTACCTGCGCGCAGCGGGCTATCAAACGGCCCTGTCCGGCAAGATGCATTTCATCGGCCCTGATCAGTTCCACGGGTTTGAAAAGCGCCTGACAGCGGACCTGTATCCGGGTGATTTCGCCTGGGTTCCCAATTGGGAAAACGAGGGCAAGCGCGACACCAACGATCCTCGGGCCGTGCGCATCGCCGGGATCTGCGAGCGATCGGTCCAGATCGACTATGATGAAGAGGTCACGTTCAAGGCAATACAACACATATTCGATATGGCGCGCGGTGACGACAAACGCCCGTTCTTTTTGCAAGTCTCTTACACCCATCCGCATGAACCTTACCTTTGCCGGAAAGAGTTCTGGGATCTCTACGAAGGAAAATACATCCCCATGCCCGCTGTCGGGGCATTGTCGGAAAATGAGCATGATCCTCACTCTGTCCGCCTACTCAAGGATTTTGGTATGTTGGGCATCCAGTTCAGTGACGAGGACGTTGTCCGCGCCATCCGCGCCTACTATGGATCTATAAGCTATATCGATAGCCTGATGACTCGGATCATAGATGCCCTGAGAGCAACCGGCGCGGACCAGAACACCGTAATTGTTTTCACTTCGGATCATGGTGAGATGCTTGGTGAACGTGGCATGTGGTTCAAAAAGCATTTCTTTGAAAAGTCCCTGCGCATTCCCCTTATCATCGCTGGCCCCGGTATCGCGCCGCAACGGGTTCAGGAGTTGACATCTCTTGTCGATGTCGTCCCGACCCTGAACACAATTGCCGAGATTGAGAACGCTGTAGAACCGCTGGAAGGTGTGGATCTGTTGTCACTCGCAGACAGGGGTAATCCGCCACCTGAACGCGCAGTCTATGCCGAGTATCTGGCCGAGGCGACCAAGGTTCCGATGTTCATGATCCGCCGTGGGAACTTCAAATTCATCTCGTCTTCCCATGACGGGATCATGCTCTTTGATCTATCGGACGACCCGAATGAGCGCACAAACCTTGCACATGCCGAGAGCCATCGCGAATTGGTCCACGGATTCATCCAAGAAGTCGAAGAAAAATGGAATGAAGCTGAGTTGATGGAAAGCATCGTTCTCAGTCAGAAACGACGCGCTCTGGTTCGCAGGGCAATGGGGCAAGGCGTCAAGCAGCGTTGGAACCACGGTGAGTCTGAAGCCGACAAAGTTCTATGGTACCGCGGAGAACAGGGCTACAACGAATGGGCGTTCGACTATATCTGACGCCAAACCAATGAGCCGCCATTTGTAACGGCTGTCTGGGCCCAAACCTGCCTTTGTTTAAAGCTTGATGACGCTGCAGTGCGGCCGGCAGAAGGAGACTTTCGCTGCGGTTCAGAGTTGCCCGGGAAGATGGGGTCAGTCCCGCGGAACACAGTGTGTCGCCGCCCTAAGGTTCACAGAAAACCCGAGACAATGTAGGTTTCTTTTGAAAGCTTAACAGCAATGGGAGTGGACTAAAATGGCACGACAGTTCCCACTCGAAGGTCAAAAGACTTATCTGGTTTATGCTGGCACTGGCACCGACCTGATATTTAATCATGGAGTTGAGTTGCCTGGTTTCGCGTCGTTTCCATTGCTGGAAGAGCCTGACACAAGGGCAATACTGGCCGGTCAAATGAAAGCTCTTGTCGATCTCGCGCGTGAAATGAATGTCGGATGCATCCTTGATGCGCCCACATGGATGGCGAACGCCGACCGGGCAGCGCCCTTGGGGTACGATGCAGAACGGCTCGTTGAAGTGAACAAAGATGCGGTCAGTCTAATGGAGGAATTACGCCAAACTTCCGCTCGCGATGATGTACTGGTGTCGGCCTGTATCGGCCCCCGCTATGATCCTTACGCCGATATCCCACCAGTACCCCTCGAAGATGCACGTCAGTATCACGCCGCTCAAATGCGAAGCCTGAAAGACACAAGCGTCGACCTGGTCACCGCTTATACATTCAACCGTCCAAGCGAGGCAGCGGGATGCATCTTCGCCGCCCGAGACGCTGATCTGCCGATCATAATGTCTCTGGCCGTTGAGACAGACGGGTGCTTGGCAGACGGAACCAAACTTGTGGACGGAGTAGACCAGATCGATGCGGCAACCGACTCAGCGGCGCTGTTTTTTATGGTTAACTGCGCCCATCCGACCCATTTCGGCGGAGCGCTTGGCAATCACCCTCGACTTAAAGGACTGGTGGCGAACGCTTCAAGTTGCTCGCATGCGGAGCTGGACGAGGCAGATGAGCTGGACGAAGGCGATCCAATTGAACTTGGTAAGCAGATTGGCGCGATTGCGCGGCAGAATCCTTCGATTAAAGTATTTGGAGGGTGCTGCGGTACCGACATGCGTCACTTGAAGTCAATGGCCCGCGAATTGTTGTAGCCAACATAGTTGAATCTTAGCGTTAGCGTTGAGATCTGCGGTGATACTGTGAATTCTGTTCGTAACTTTCTATGAGCGGCCCAATCCGAACCTTGAGCCAAGGATCGTGGTGCCGCGGTGCGGTCCGTCAGACCGGCCATTCGCTGCACTTTCGAACCCTGGTTGGTGTCGGAAGTGTGCGGACGAAGCGGTCATTTATTCTCCTGCGGCGATATTTATAGATCTAGCCGTGAACGAAGTGCACACTTGCAAAATGACAGCGCCAGTCAGCCACTTCGGCGGCGATATCGTCGCCCTTCAATCCGCGCGCAATCAGAGAAGACAGTCTGTCGGCGTGATCAGACGTCATGCCCCATCTCACCAACTCGGGCGTACCGATGCGCAGACCATTCATGTCACCTTCGATTTCCGTCACCGGCAGGCCAATACCGCAAGCCAGGAACCCGGCTTTGCGCAGGGTCTTGGATGCAGCCTGTCCACCGCCAAAGCGTTCTGCCAGAACAGCGAACTGGTGAGAGGCAGTGAAGCCCTCGCGTCCGGCAAAAACCGGAACACCTCGCGCATCGAGGCCCTGGGCCATTGCGCGGGACATTGCGATCATCTCGGCAGCGTAGTCCTGTCCATAGTCGCGCCAATCAAGCATCGTCACAGCAAGCGCAGCTGACTTCGCAGCATCAAAGTTTGCCGTCATGCCTGGGAATGCTATGGCATCCAAAGCCTTTGCGATCTCCGCATCGTTTGTGACAATCAGCCCCCCAGCAGGACCGCCGAGGCTCTTGTACGTACTCATTGTTATGAAGTGTGCGCCCTCGACCAAGGGATTGCGCCAAGCTCTTCCTGCGATAATACCGCATTGGTGCGCGGCGTCGAACATCACCTTGGCACCGACTTCATCTGCAATGGCTCGTACATCTTTGACCGGGTGCTCAAAAAGGTTGAGACTTCCGCCGATCGTGATCAATTTGGGACGCTCCCTTCGCACAAGCGCGCGCAGCTGGTCGAGATCGACGGTGTAGCCATCGGCATCAGTTGGTGCATCTATTGTTTGCAAACCAAACAAACCGGCGCATCCTGCGATGTGATGTGTTACGTGCCCACCGATCGATGCCGGCGGTGCAATGATCGTATCGCCTGCTTGGCAGGTGGCCATGAAGCCATAGAGGTTCGCAATCGCGCCAGAAGGCACGCGGATTTCTGCGAACTTTGCGTCGAAAACTTCCGCGCAAAGCTCGGCTGAGATGACCTCGATCTCTTCGATGGCTTCAAGTCCCATCTCATATTTTTCGCCCGGATATCCAAGCGACGGGCGCGAGCCGATTCCTGAAGACAGCAGTGCTTCAGCTCTCGGGTTCATTACATTGGTTGCAGGATTCAGGTTGAAGCATTCGTGCTCGTGGATTTCCCGGTTTCGGGTGGCTAAATGGTCAATCTGATCCAGCAGAGCCTTGGATGAGGTGCGAGACGTTTCGGTTGCGATCTTCTGGACTAGTGCTTCGCTGTCGGCCGGCACCCAGTTTCTCATTTCTATGGTCATCGCAATTTCCTCCTTGGCTGCACACAGATTGGACAGATCGGAATGACAACGCAAACTAGTTTTGCTATTTCTGGGCTTAGAAAAACTTAGGCTGAGATCTATGGCTGTCGCTCCACGTCGCCCTAAAGGGCCGCCCCTCAATGCTCTGCGTGCCTTCGAAGCTGCGGCGAGGCTAGAAAGTTTCGTTTCTGCGGCCGAGGAGTTGGGCGTCACGGCAGGCGCGGTCTCACAACATATAAAAGCTTTGGAAGGCTGGGCCGGAACTACCTTGTTTGAAAGAGGTGCTCACGGTGTTTCGCTATCCTCCTCTGGTCGCAAGCTAGCAGTAGAGTTCACGCATGCCTTTGATCTTCTCGCGGCGGCGACGCAGAGTTTACGAACCCTAGCACCCAACCCCGAGATTCATATTGCCGCTTTGCCCTCAATTGCGCAGCTATGGTTGCCAGCGCGATTGGGCAAGCTGCGCGAGAAGCGTCCCGACCTGAATGTCTCGGTGACAGCGATGGAGAGGCCTCCCAGCCTATCGAGAGAACTATTTGATCTGTCGGTTTTCCTTTCCGTCCCGGCTGAAACACCGGATCAGATCGTGCTTGCGGAAGACGAAATCCTTCCCGTTTGTTCAGCAAAGATAGCAGATGGTCTTGATCTAGAGACCGCGCAGTTGCTGCACGACCAGACGTGGCAAGAAGACTGGTCCATGTGGTCAGAGGCGACAGGTGTTTCAGTTGGTGATCCCCAAAGGGGGCCGAGGTATTCGCTATACGCCCTTGCCGTAGAAGAAGCGAAATCCGGTGCGGGTGTACTTATGGGACACAGTTGCCTGGTTGAGCAGGCGCTTCAGTCTGGACAACTCAAAAAAGTTTCATCGGAAAGTATCGGAACGGGTCGGGTGTTGGCCCTCGAGCTTCCACATAGATCGAGACGCCATCCTGCGATTGATGAGGTCGTTAGTCTACTTCGAGAGGAAGGACAGCAATTTACGGATGAAAACTGCTGACATGTCGAGTGTTTCTGCGTTGGGCTCAAAACCGATTTCGGTGAAGACACAGAACCTGGGTTTTTCAGGCGTTGCATCTTCGGTTGAGAACGGGCGTGAGTTGACCTTTGCAGATCATGTGAGCCACTTCGATTCCATCTAGCGTTGCAGCTGCTGATGCTTCGGCGTTTGACCCAAGCATCGGTCGTATTCGCCTCTTAATGGATTGGTGGTCTTGTTCGATGATATTGTTCGAGTTCTTTCGCCTGACAATCTCTATTAGTATAGGGCAACCAAAGCCTTTGAGCATTCTGTTGATTGCTTTGTTACCCGCAGTGTTTGCGCCGCTTTTGTCGATGACAATCTTTCGTAGAAGGCCGTTGATGCTCCTGCATTTTGGCGAAGAACTTTGTGGCTGCCAGTTTGTTTCGACGTTCTGAAAGCATGAAATCAAGCATTTTGCCATGTTTGTCTACGGCGCGGTAATGACAGACCCAAGTTCCTTTCACCTTTATATGTAAGTCTCGTTCATTCTCCAGGAGCGGTCGCATGGCTCTTTCCGCCGAAGTTCTGCTTCAGCGATTGCACCGGAAAATTGCGTACCCCAACTGTTCAGCGTGTTGTGGTCGACCGGAACATCTCGTTCGTACTTGATTTCTTACAAATCGCGGCAGGAAACACCATAGCGAACATAAAAGAAGACCGTGAACTGGATAACGTCTCTCGGATACTTCGCTCCTTTGAATGAAATCATGATTAGGATTTCAACTGGTTAAGACCCGAAGTCATACACTTCGCAGCCGCTACACCGCCAATTGCTAAAAGCTTGCAACAGAGCTCAATAGGCCGCGATTATCTTGGCCTGCGCATATCTAGTCCCTGAAGGAGCAGATTTATAGTAGCAAGACTTACGACCAATTATCTTCGTTTGTAGCAAACCAGGGTTGTAACTATTGGAAGATTCTGGGGATGACTGAAATGTTCCGTGTACTGCTAGTTTTGGCGTACCTGCTCCCTTCGACCATAGTGGCTAACACATTGGCGACGGACGCATTGAATTCACTTCGCGAACGCCAAGGTCTTCACGCCTTGCTATATAGCGAAAAACTGGAGAAAGCTGCGAAATCTCATGCAGAGGACATGGCTAAGAGAGGTTTCTTTTCGCACACCGGATCAAACGGGTCTGATGTAGGAAGGCGGGTTCTCGGGGCAGGCTACAAATGGTGCTTCGTCGCTGAAAACATCGCAAAGGGGCAGCAAGGGTTGGATGCAGTTGTGTCGGCTTGGGCTCGATCACCCGGACATCGAGCGAACATGCTCTCTCGCGAGGCTAGGGAATTCGCGCTCTACGAAGCCGCGGATCGAACTTGGGTAATGGTTTTGGCCGCCCCTTGCTAGTTTCGCGCAGGATCAGCGGGTCAGTTGAAACAATGGTGACGGCCAATCCATTTGTTCGACACGGCCCAATTGAACGCTATGCGCATCTAATCTTCTCAATTTTATCCATATTGGGCATTGAACGGCTAGCGAGCGAGGCGTCTCCAAGGCTGAGGTGCATATGGTAGCATGGCAAGAGTTCGTGTGACGCCGCATACCACTGCGAGTGTTTTCTGCCGCGGCCCGAATTCCAACCTCCATAAAAGCACTGCCGGTGTCATTCTCATTGGCTTTAAACGTCACCAATTGCCTGACACGTACTGGCTCTTGAAGGGTGACCTGATCAACACTCAACCTAGCAGAACACAAGCCCGAAAACCGCGATGCTTAAGACAACGCGATGCGATCCAAAAGGTTGAGAAATGCCCGGCCATGTACTTTCCCAATGAAATTTGCCATTTTGGGTGTTTTAGATACGGTCATTTATACTAGTTGAACAGCCCAGCATCTGGTTTTCTCCTCATTCGAAATGCCAGTAGTCTGCGATGAGGAATCTCCCTTGAAGCCAATGAAAAGCCGTCAATTGAAAGAAGAGTGCTTCCCTCCTACAGCTTTCGAATGCCGTGGACCGTCAGTGTGCTGACCAGATCAGCGTAGTCTTCACGTGCCTTGGTTCCTGCTCCCGTGTTCCACATGTAATACCAGTTCAGCATGCCGAAGACTGACATTGTGGCTCCGCGCAGCTTGGCCTTGTCATCACCCAATGTCTCTGGAGACAGCTCCTGTAGGATATTGTTGATGAAGCTGACCATATCACGCTGGTACTCGCGCAGTTTCTTTTGCTGGTCGTCGGCGAGGGCGTTCATACCGCTGATCTGAACCCGGTGCTCGTCATCAGCACCTTGATAGGCGAACAAGATTTCGCGGACTGCCTTTCGAAGTTTCTCTTCAGGCTCAAGCCCTTCGAAATCAACGTTGCAAATGCGGTCACGTAAATCACGTAGATAGGTCTCAAGGATGTCATACAAGATGGCATCCTTACTGTCGTAATAATGGTATATGTTCGCCTTGGATATCCCGCACTCTTTTGCCAACAGGGTCATCGAGGCGCGGTCGAACCCCTGATCCGCAAAGATTTTCGCAGCTCTTTTGAGAATCTGTTCCCGCTTCTGGTCGTGGTCTTTGGCGATTGTCCGGGCCACGGCTTATTCCTTATCGCGGTTGTCGATGACGCGCTTCGCCTTGCCCTGAGAGCGTTCGACGTCGCCTGGATCACCTACAACAATTTCCGTTGAAACGCCAACAACGTCCTTGATGCGCTTAGTTAGCATTCGGGCTGCGGCTGTCTTTGACATCTCGTCGGTTGAGTCTGCTGACGCTTCGACAAACACCCGCATCGCGTCCATTCGGCCGGATTTGTAAAGTTCGATCTGATAGTAGGGGGCCAGACCGCCCGTCGCCATGACCTGCTCTTCGATCTGGCTGGGGAAAACATTCACGCCCCTCAGGATCATCATGTCGTCGCTGCGGCCGGTAATCTTTGCCATCCGGCGCATCGAGCGCGCCGTTCCAGGCAGCAGACAGGTCAGATCGCGCGTTCGGTAGCGGATCATTGGCAAACCTTCTTTTGTCAAAGTGGTGAAAACCAACTCGCCGGTTTCGCCGTCGGGCAGTACTTCGCCTGTGGCCGGGTCAATGATCTCTGGTAGGAAGTGATCCTCCCAGATCACGGGACCATCTTTTGTTTCGACGCACTCGCTCGCGACGCCGGGACCCATGATTTCAGACAGGCCGTAGATATCAACCGCGTGCATGTCGAACGCGGATTCAACCTCCGTTCGCATCGCGTCTGTCCAGGGCTCTGCTCCGAAAACGCCGACCTTGAGAGAGCTTTTTCTCGGGTCGAGCCCGGATTTGTGGAACTGTTCAAGGATGTTGAGCATGTATGAGGGCGTCACCATGATCCCGTCGGGCTGAAAATCATGTATCAAGCCGACCTGTTTCTCGGTCTGCCCGCCGCTCATGGGGACAACGGTCGCACCCAATCGTTCGATACCGTAGTGGGCGCCCAGACCACCAGTAAACAGGCCATAGCCATAGGCGTTGTGGACCAAATCGCCCTTACGCAAACCTGCCGCCCGCAACGAACGCGCACCCAAATCTGCCCAGTTATCGATATCAGCTTTGGTATAGCCCACCACAGTTGGTTTGCCGGTTGTCCCGGAAGACGCGTGCAGTCGAATAATCTCACTGCGTGGGACCGCGAAAAGGCCGAAAGGGTAGTTGTCGCGCAGATCGTTTTTATACGTGAACGGGAACTTCGAAATATCCGAAAGCTGTTGCAAATCATCCGGATGGACACCCGCCTCATCAAAGCGCTGCTTGTACATCGCCACGTTTTCGTAGGCATGTCGGACCGACCATTTGAGGCGTTCAAGCTGTGTCGCACGGATTTCGTCGATCGATGCGATTTCGATCGGGTCCAATTCAGCTTTGTTGGGGGACAGGGCGTCCATTGCGTTGCTCCTCCAGCGTATTTCTATTCGACAAAATTCTGACCACCAACCGCGCGGGACATACCCCGGAATTCGGCGATAGTGATGCCATCTTGATTTGTGATGCGCACGTCATAGACACCGCTACGACCTGCAACAGCAGTTTCTGTTGCGGTTGCGGTCAGGCGGTCTCCCAGGCGGCCCGGTGCGAGATAGCTCATCATTGTATGTTGGCCGACGGTCGCCACGTTGCGACTGTTGCAGGCAAAGGCAAACGCGCTGTCTGCCAGGGCATGGGTGACGCCGCCGTGGCATATGCCATGGCCGTTGCAGTGATGAGTTGCGACGGTCAGTGCCAGAACGGCGCGGCCTTCGTCGACGTTAACGAGTTCCATGCCGAACCATTTGCTGGCCTCATCATTGGCCCACATAGCAGCGGCAGATTTGGCGGCGCGTTCTTGCGGGGTCATCGTCATTTGCCCTGAAAACTTGGCGCGCGTTTTTCGAGGAAGCTGGACACGCCTTCGGCATAGTCCTCGCTTTCCCCGCAGATTTTCATAGCGTCCGCTTCGATTTCAAGATGATCAGAAAGGCTGGTGGTCGCCGCGGTCTGAATGCACTGCTTGGTCTTACCCAACCCAACGGTCGGACCGTTGGCAATTTGGTTTGCCAAGGCGCGGGCTTCGGCCATCAACTGCTCATCGGGCAGGGCTTTCCAGATCAGGCCCCAGTCTTCTGCTTGTTTTGCTGGCAAGGGTTGCGCCGTAAGCGCCAGTCCTTTGGCTCTGGCCTCTCCCAACAAGCGAGGCAGGTGCCAACTGCCGCCGGTATCAGGGATCAGACCGACCTTGGCGAAACTCTGAATGAACTTGGCGCTTTCACCTGCCAAAACCATGTCGCAGGCCAGTGCCAGATTGGCCCCAGCTCCGGCAGCAACACCGTTCACAGCACAAATAACCGGGAAGTTCAGCGACCGGATCAATCGCACCAAAGGCGCATAGAAGGTCCGCACGGTTTTGCTCAGATCAGGCGGGCCGTCCATTTTCGATGGATCGCGGTCACCAAGATCCTGTCCGGCGCAAAATCCGCGACCTGCACCGGTCAAAAGGACGGCGCGCGCGCCGTTGTCTCGGGCGGATTTCAACGCGTCTTGCAGCGCGTAATGCATCTCATCATTGAATGAGTTCAGTTTGTCGGGACGATTCAGTGTAATCTCAACCCAGGTCCCGTGATCTTCTACAAGAATCGTATCGTTCATGACTGCTCTGCCAGATGTCGTTTCATTTTTATCATTGCATTAACCGAACGGTTGGTCAATATATAAACAAGACTCGAATCCAGAGCGCTTGAAGGGCACACCCATGTCTCAGACCTCACTTGTGAATGTTGAACTCAAAGGCGATGTTGCCTGGGTCACCATTGACAACCCGCCGGTCAATGCGACCTCGCAAGCGGTCCGGCAGGGGCTTGCAGATGCTGTGGACGCGGTCAAAGACGCCCGGGTGGCTGTGCTGCGATGCGCTGGCCGGACCTTTGTCGCGGGCGGGGACATGTCCGAATTCGACAAGCCGCCGGTCGAGCCGCACCTGCCCGAGGTCGTTCAAATGATCGAAGACAGCGAGGTTCCCTTTATTGCCTGTATGCACGGGAACGTTCTTGGTGGCGGGTTCGAAATTGCGATGGCCTGCGCATGGCGCATAGCAGCGGCGGGCACGGGATTTGGTCTGCCAGAGGTCAATGTTGGATTGATCCCGGGCGCGGGCGGCACACAACGTCTGCCACGCCTTGTAGGGATGGAAGCGGCAATCGACCTGGCCTGTAATGGCAAAATGCTGAAAGCCGAGGAGATGCTGCAGCTTGGTGCCGTCGATCTGGTGGCTGACGATCTTGAAAAGGCGGTCGAGAGTTTTGTGGCCGATCTGCCGGACCGTCCTGTGCCGGCCAGCCAACGTATTGTTGCTGATTTTGCGCCTGATCTGATCGAGACCTCTCGGGCATCGCTGAAAAAGCGCGCCAAGGGGCAGCAGTCGCCGTTGGAGAACCTGACCGCGCTAACCTGGTCCCAAATGCCGTTTTCCGAAGCTCAGCCGATGGAGCGGACGCGCCATCTGACGCTTCGCCAAACTGCGGAAAGCCGCGCGCTGCGTCATGCGTTCTTTGCAGAACGCAGTGTCTCCAAGCCCTCTCTGATCAAGGATGTCCAGCCGCGCGATATCAGCCGTATTGCTGTGGTGGGCGGCGGCTTGATGGGGGGCGGAATTGCAACCGCCGCTCTGACGGCTGGCCTGTCTGTCAAGTTGATCGAGCGCGACTCCGAGGCCGCATTGGCAGCCCATGATCGGGTTGAAGACCTGTTGAAGGGCGCGGTCAAACGCGGAAAGATGACCGAGGCTAAATACCTGAATTGCCTGTCCCGATTTCGCGCCGTTGACAGCTATGCCGAAGCAGCCGACGCGGAATTGGCCATAGAAGCCGTGTTCGAGGACCTATCGGTCAAACAGCAGGTCTTTGCCGAATTGGCCAAGAACATGGACGTCGACGCAATTCTTGCCACCAATACATCCTATCTAGACCCGGCTGAAATCTTCTCGGGCATCGAAAACCAGTCACGGTGCATAGGGCTGCATTTCTTCAGCCCGGCTCATGTGATGAAACTGCTCGAGATCGTGCACACCCCCCAAAACACCCCCGAAGTGGTTGCCACGGGATTCGCACTGGGCAAGAAGCTTCGCAAGGTCTCGGTTCTGTCAGGCGTTTGCGACGGTTTCATTGGCAACCGTATGCTGGCCGCTTATCGGCGCGCGGCAGATTATCTGCTGGCAGACGGGGCACTGCCGCATGAAATTGATCAGGCGATGCGGGATTTCGGCATGCCGATGGGGCCCTACGAGTTGCAGGACTTGACCGGGCTGCAGATCGCCTGGGCGAATAGAAAACGCAACGCCGCCAACCGCAACCCGAGTGAACGCTATGTCACCATTGCCGACCAGCTATGTGAGTTGGAGCGGTTTGGTCAGCGATCCGGCAAAGGCTGGTACCGGTACGAAGATGGAAATCGCAAACCGATCCGCGACCCCGAGGTTGAGGCTTTGATCGAAGGGTATTCCGCTGCGCAGGGCATTACCCGCCGGACCTTTACGGCCGAGGAAATATCGTCTCGCCTTCTGGCTGTCATGGCAAATGAGGGCGCTTTGATCATCCAAGAAGGGATCGCCGAAAACGCAGAAGCCGTCGATATGGTTCAGATCCATGGCTATGGCTTTCCGCGTTGGCGCGGGGGGCCGATGAACTATCGCAAGGAAATTGGGAGTGACGTGTCCCAGTCGGTTATGCTGGCTGTGGCTAAAGAAAGTCCGGCGTCTTGGGCCATCGCGGCCTAAACGAAGGCGCTTTAAAAGTGTTGATGGTTACAAAAGCAACCATTAACGCATTCAAAATGCATGTTTCACAGGGAGGAGACAGAACATGAAACTCAGCAACTTGAGCACCTTGCTGGCTTCGGCAGCACTGGCCATTTCGGGTACGGTTGCGATGGCGGCAGACTATACGCTGACCATTTCCAGCTGGGCACCGCCGACTCATGGCATCAACGCCAAGATGTGGCCGAAATTCGTCGAAATGGTTGAAGAAGCCACCGATGGCCAAGTCACCGCCGAACTGAAACTTGGCATCGCACCGCCACCGGCCCAGATGGACCTGATCATGGATGGCGCGGCGGATGCCTCGATCATTTTCCACGGCTACCAGCCGGGCCGCTTTGTCACCACCAAGATGATCGAACTGCCCGGATATGAGGGCTCGGCCGAGGCTGCATCGGTGGCCTATTGGCGCGCCTATGACACGCACCTGAAGGCGGCCGACGAACATCGTGGCGTCAAGGTGATCGCGCTGCATACGCATGGGCCGGCCCAACTGCATTCCAGCAGCCCTGTTACCACGCTGGACGAGGTATCAGGCCTTAAGGTTCGTATCCCCGGTGGCGTGGGTGGCGATGTCGGAACAGCACTGGGCGCAACCGGTATCCAGGTGCCTGCTCCGAAAGTGTACGAAACACTGGCTTCGAAAGCAGCCGATGGTGTCGTGATGCCATTTGAATCCCGCAAGGGCTTCAAGCTGACCGAAGTGGCTCAGAACGTGTACGAAGTTCCGGGCGGCCTGTATCGCGGCTCTTTCGCGTTCATCATGAACGAAGACACATTTGCCGACCTGCCTGCCGAGCTGCAGCAAGCGCTGGAAGAGCAAGTCTTTGGCGAGCCGCTGAGCCGTGAAATCGGTAAAATTTGGGACGAGATTGATGCCATTGGGCGCGAAGCCACCGAAGGCACAGACGGCAACGCGATCAACACTGCATCTGCCGAAGACCTGGAAAAATTCAATGCGATTGCTGTCGATGTCCGCGCCAAGGTCATTGACGAGGTTAACGGCGCCGGGGTCGATGCTCAGGCCGCGTATGACATGATCGTCAGTGAAATGGCCGCGCAATAACGCGAGCTGGTTGGCGGTCTCGCACCGCCAGCCGTTTCGACCGGGCGGGAATTCCTCATGCAATCTCTGGTATCCTTCGCGCGCCGCATCAGTGTTTTTCCGACAGTGATGGCCTGTGTGGCGCTTTTTATCCTCATGGTCATGACGTTTTGCGACGTCATTCTTCGGTCCATGTTCAACGCGCCGATCGAAGCGGCGACCGAGTTGACGCGTATTCTGATGGCGATCCTAGTATTCTCGGTGCTGCCGATGATTTCGGCTGGAAAGGGTCAAATTGCAGTCGACCTGACGGACGGGTTGTTTTCGCGACTGCGCCTAAGCCGCGCCCGGGATGCGATAGTCTATCTGGTCTCGGGCATCATGCTTTTCTGGCCAATACAGCGGGTCTGGATCCTTGCCGAACGGGCGCGGGACTACGGTGACGTGACCGAGTACCTTTCGATCCCCGTTTTCTATGTCGGCTGGTTCATTGCCGCGTCTACGGCGATCACGGCCGTCGCTATGATCACAACTGGTCTGCTACACATCTTCGCCCCCCATACTTTGTCGGAGCACCCTCAATGACTGCCGCACTGATCGGCTTTGGCCTTGTTCTTGTTCTCGTGCTTCTGCGCCTGCCGATTGTCTTTGCAATGGGCCTCGTTGGAACGCTGGGTTTTGCGTATGAACGCGGAGGCAGCACTCTGTCCGAACGCGGCTTGAAAGCGGCGATGTCGATGGTGGGTCGTCAGATTACCGACACGGCACAGGACTACGGCCTTTCGGTTATTCCGCTGTTTATCCTGATGGGTTTGTTCGTGAACAAAGGTGGGCTGGCGCGCGAACTTTACGCCGTATCAAACGCGTTTCTTGGCCATTTCAAAGGCGGGATTGCAATGGCTACGGTTGCGGCCTGTGGTGGGTTCTCGGCCATCTGTGGCTCGTCCCTGGCAACGGCGGCAACGATGTCCAAGGTCGCCATGCCGGAAATGCGCCGCTATCGCTATTCAGATGAGCTGTCGACGGCGTCGATCGCGGCAGGCGGCACGCTCGGCATTCTAATCCCGCCCTCCGTGATCCTTGTAATCTATGGTCTGCTGACCGAGACATCCATCGGCAAGCTGTTTGTTGCCGGTATCATTCCCGGCGTGCTTGGCATCCTTCTGTACCTGTTTGCCGTTCGCTGGACCGTCTGGCGCAAACCCGACTCCGGACCCGCAGGAGAAAAACACGGCTGGGGCGAGAAGCTGAGGGCGTTACGGTCGGTTTGGGCGGTGTTGCTTTTGTTTTTTCTGGTCATCGGCGGGCTTTACGGCGCGTTTGATTTCCATCCGCTGAACCTGACCTTCAGCCCGACCGAAGCCGCCGGCATGGGCGCCATGGGGGCGTTTCTGATCGCCTTGTCCCGCGGTGGGTTGACCCTGAGTTCGACCTTCGAGGTGTTGAAAGAAACAACTTATACCGCTGCCGCCCTGTTCTCGGTCCTGATCGGGGCTCAGATCTTTTCGAACTTCATCAACCTCGCTGGCCTGCCCGAGGCGCTGATCGGCTTGGTCACGGCCTATGACGTGGAACCGTTCGTGGTGATCCTGATGATCCTGGGCATCTACATCATCTTGGGCTGCGTGTTTGAATCGCTGTCGATGCTTTTGCTGACCGTGCCGATCTTTTTTCCGCTGGTGACGTCGCTGGGCTATGACCCGATCTGGTTTGGGATCGTGGTTGTTGTCGTGACCGAGATCAGCCTGATTACCCCGCCGGTTGGTTTGAACGTGTTCATCCTAAAAGGGGTGGTCGGGGACGTTTCGACCGCAACGATCTTCAGGGGTGTTACTCCATTTTGGATCGCCGACATTTTCCGTCTGGCCCTGATCGTGCTGGTGCCCTGGCTGGTACTGGTCCTGCCCGAACATATGGGGGCGATGGGTCACTGATGTTTTCCCTGACGGCGCTTCCCGACGGGTTTCACGAGGACCCTTATCCAGCCTATGCCGCGCTGAGAGAGGATATGCCGGTCTGCCCCCAACCCGATGGCTCTGTGATCCTGTCGCGATACGAGGATCTGGATCTGGTCTATCGGGATACGACGCGCTTCATCTCGGATAAAAAGGCGGTGTTTGGGCCCAAATACGGGGTCGACAGCCCGTTATACGAACATCACACCACAAGTCTGGTGTTCAACGATCCGCCTCTGCACACCCGCGTCCGTAAGGTGATGGTCGGCGCGATGAACCCGCGTGCCTTGGCGCAGATGGAGCCGGGTTTGATCCAGCTCGTCGATGGTTTGCTGGATCAGATGCAGGCCAAAGGTCAGGTCGAATTGATCGAGGATTTCGCCGGAGCGATCCCCATCGAAGTGATCGGCAACCTGTTGGGCATTCCCAGGTCCGAACGCGAACCCCTGCGGGACTGGTCTCTGGCTATTCTTGGGGCTTTGGAACCACAATTGACGCCTGAGCAGGAAGAGTGGGGTAATCGCGCCGTCTCCGAATTCAAAGAATTTCTTCGCCATATCATTGAGGATCGAAAAGCCAACCTGGGCAATCCGGAAACGGATGTTCTGACACGTCTGATGCAAGACGATGCGGATGGCGGCTTGACCGACGTTGAGCTGTATCAGAACTGTATCTTTATCCTGAATGCCGGGCACGAGACCACGACAAACCTGATCGGCAACGCGCTGGATCTGCTGGATCGGCACCGAGATAAACGTTCGGAATTGCTGAACAATCCCGACCTGATTGCCACGGCAGTGGACGAATTCTTGCGCCTCGAAAGCCCAAACCAGTTTGGCAATCGCCTGACCACCGAAGACGTGACACTCCACGGCCATACCATTCCGGCAGGCACGGATGTTCACCTGTGTATCGGCGCCGCCAACCGCGACCCAAGGCAGTTTGACCGGCCCGACGAAATGCTGCTGGACCGCCGCCCGAACAAGCACCACGCCTTTGCCGGTGGCCCGCACACCTGCGTCGGTCTGACTCTTGCTCGGATGGAGGGCAAGATTGCGGTCATTCGGTTTTTGAACCGCTTTTCCAACTATCAGGTCACAGAGGGCGCAAAGCGTGGTGGGCGAATTCGCTTTCGCGGGTTCGCCCAGCTTCCTGCACAGGTTTGACGTGACCGAACAAGAAAATGAGTCAGTCTTTTTATTGACCGACCGTACGGTAAATATTATAGCTACCATAACCGCGTACATAGGTCCGCGTAGATCATCTCAGGACTGAGGAGAGGCACATGACGATCCAACAGATTTCAAGTTTCGCGGCAGGTGAGTGGATCGCGCCGGGCGAAGGGGCCCGCAACATTGCCAGTGCTGTGACCGGAGAGGTGATCGCGACCGCTGGCAACACTGGTTTAGATGTACAGGGCATGTTGGACTATGCGCGCAACGTTGGTGGTCCGGCACTGCGGCAGATGACCTTTCATGAGCGCGCCAAGATGCTCAAGGCATTGTCAGTGCATTTGGGGCAGCACAAGCAGGCCCTGTACGACCTGTCATTCAACACGGGCGCGACCCAATCGGATCATCTGATCGATATCGATGGTGGGATCGGTACGATGTTCGTATTTGCCTCGAAAGGCCGCCGCGAAATGCCCGATGGTCACGTTTATCTGGATGGCGACGTCGAACAGCTGTCGCGGAATGGGACCTTTGTCGGTCAGCACATCTGCACCCCGCTGCAGGGTGTGGCGGTTCATATCAACGCGTTCAACTTTCCGGTTTGGGGCATGTTGGAGAAGCTGGCTCCGACCTTGCTGGCCGGTGTTCCAGCTATCGTCAAACCGGCGACGAATTCCTGCTACGTAACCGAATTGTGCGTGCGGTTGATGCTGGAGTCTGGCATTTTGCCTGCCGGGGTGCTCCAGCTTGTGTCGGGTGGTCTGGGTGACATGTTGGATCGCCTGACCATGCAAGACGTGGTCAGTTTTACCGGCTCGGCCAATACTGCGCTGAAACTACGGTCTAACCCCGTCATTCTGCAAAACTCCGTCCGTTTCGTGGCGGAACAGGACAGTCTGAACTGTTCGGTACTGGGCACTGACGCCCAACCGGGGACACCGGAATTTGACCTGTTCATCAAGGAAGTTCAGCGCGAGATGACCACAAAAGCGGGTCAAAAATGCACCGCGATCCGCCGGATCATCGCGCCCGAGCGGCATGTGCAGGCGGTGATCGAAGCGCTTTCCGCGCGGCTGGCAAAAACGGTTATCGGCGACCCTAGGCTTGAGACAACGCGCATGGGCGCGCTGGTATCGAATGATCAAAAACTGGATGTACTGGAAAAGGCTGCGATCATTTGCCAAGAAGCCGAACGTGTGTTCGGCAACCCGGATGATTTTGCCGTTGATGGCGCAGATGCCGATAAAGGGGCTTTCCTGCCGCCGATGCTGTTCCATTGCGCCGACCCGGACGCGGCACAGCGCGTTCATGACACTGAAGCCTTCGGGCCGGTCAGCACGATCATGGGGTATCGCGACACCGACCACGCGATTGAGCTTGCGAACAGGGGACAGGGGTCTCTGGTCGCGTCGGTCATTACCCACGACCTGGACGTGGCGCGCAAATTCGCCATGGGTGCCGGGGCGTATCACGGGCGTCTCTATTTCAACAACCGAGACTCGATGAAAGAGGCCACGGGCCACGGCTCTCCCTTGCCGCATATGGTCCATGGCGGCCCCGGTCGCGCGGGTGGCGGTGAGGAAATGGGCGGCGTGCGGGGCGTGAAACACTACATGCAGCGCACAGCCATCCAGGGCTCGCCTGACCTGTTGACGGCGATTGGCTCGAAATGGGTCTCGGGCGCGACCGAGATCAAAGGCCCGGCGCATCCTTTCACGCGGCGCTACCACGATCTGGCAATCGGTGAGACAATTCACACGGCGCCGCGCACCGTCACGCTCGAAGATATCGAGCACTTTGCGGAATTCACCGGCGACACCTTCTATGCGCACATGGATGAGGCCGCCGCGGAACGAAATCCGTTCTTCCCGGGTCGTGTCGCGCACGGATACTTGCTGCTGTCCTTCGCTGCCGGGTTATTTGTCGAACCGAACGAAGGCCCTGTCCTGGCCAACACAGGTCTTGACGGATTGCGCTTTATGAAACCGGTTGTGGCGGGCGACAGCATCAAAGTGCGCCTGACCGTTAAGTCAAAGAACAAACGCAACGATCAGTATGGCGAGGTTCGCTGGCATGTTACTATGACTCAACAGGATGATGACCTTGTTGCTGAATACGAACTGCTGACAATGGTGGCCTACTGACGAAACCGGGCCGGATGGTAATTCGATCCGGCCCGCCTATACTGCGGCCATGAAAGACGCTTCCACAGACTGGTTCGACCATTGCGTTCGTCATTTGGCCTCCGAAGGGTCTCTGCGGGTTTGGTCTGTGCTTGTCACGATCTTTGGCGATCTGGCGCAAAACAAATCCGATCAGATAAGCGGATCATTGATCACTGCGTTGACGAGCCTTGTGGGTATCAAGGCCGAAGCGACCCGAGTGGCGTTGCATCGATTGCGCAAAGAAGGCTGGATCGAAAGTACGCGAGTTGGTCGTGCGAGTGTCCATCGGCTTACGGACTATGGCCGCACTCAAAGTGCAGCCGCTGCGCCACGCATTTACGCCCGCGAAACGGCCAAACCAGACGTTTGGCACGTGCTGATGTCGAGCAGTTCGGAAACATCCCGAAAGGAGTTGGCCGATCTGTTGCTGACTGGGGAATATATCTCATTAAACCCTTCCACAGCGATGGCAGCGGGAACCATGCCGCGCAATCTGGAAGAACTGCTGGGTTTTGAGACTACAGCGATTTCAGTGCCAGATTGGCTACGAGAGCTATGCGGACCAGAGTCGCTGAAAACCGCGTATGACGAGTTTTGGACATCAATCCAGGCGATCGACGATCTGCTGCCGACGACCGGAGTGGGTGATCCGATGAAAACGGCAGCTCTGCGTGTCCTCCTTGTGCACAATTGGCGCCGCATCATCTTGCGACACCCGGCTTTGCCCTCGGATTTTCTGCCCAGTGACTGGAAGGAGCCCGCCTGCCGCGAGGCGGTCTCTAGGATTTTGGACAGGCTGCCCCGACCGCAACTCAAAAATTTGGAAGCAGAGTTGAGTACTTAGGTTTTTGGGACAAAGTCCCTCCTGATATCTCAAAGGATGATGGCTTGCTTTAACAGCAAACTGATTTCTTTTTATGTTACGAGAATGTGTAGCTACAAAAAATTCTGTAACATAATGCTTGCTTCGAATCGATGACGGAAATATAAACCGACCATACGGTCTATAATTGAGCGTGAACGCCCAGGAGAATTGACAGATGGATGCATTCATTTGCGACGCGACGCGCACTCCGATAGGGCGCTACGGCGGGGCATTGTCGTCGATCCGTGCGGATGATCTGGCGGCCATCCCGTTGGCTGCCCTGAAAGAGCGAAATCCGCAAGTTGACTGGTCCAGCGTGGATGACGTCATCTATGGTGATGCCAATCAGGCCGGTGAAAGCAACCGGAACGTCGCCCGTATGGCGGCCTTGTTGGCTGGACTACCGATAGATGTTCCGGGGACCACCATAAATCGCCTGTGCGCCAGCGGCATGGATGCTGTTGGAATGGCCGCCCGAGGCATCAAGGCGGGTGACTATGACCTGGCGATCGCGGGTGGGGTTGAAAGCATGTCTCGTGCACCCTTTGTGATGCCCAAGTCGACATCTGCATTCACGCGCAGTAACGCGGTTTACGACACGACCATCGGCTGGCGCTTTGTGAACACGAAGATGCAGCAGGCCTACGGCATCGATTCAATGCCGCAAACCGCTGATAATGTTGCCGATGACTATGGCATCAGCCGCGCGGATCAGGACAGTTTCGCCGCCCGCAGTCAAGCCCGATGGGCCGCTGCGCATGAAGCCGGCCTGTTCACAGACGAAATCACTCCGGTCTCGGTCCCACAACGTAAGGGCGACCCGATAGTGGTTGATACTGATGAGCATCCGCGCCCGGGAACAACGGCCGACAAGCTGTCGGGCCTCAAGGGAGTAAACGGGCCGGACAAAACCGTTACGGCGGGCAATGCTTCTGGCGTTAACGACGGAGCCGCAGCCATTTTGCTGGCGAATGAGGCAGCGGCTGCAAAGAACAGCCTTACTCCGATTGCGCGGGTTGTGGGAATGTCGGTGGCTGGCGTCGCGCCGCGCGTCATGGGCATTGGCCCTGTCCCGGCTAGCCGCAAAGTATTGGCCCGGGCCGGGCTAACCATTGAACAGATGGATGTGGTAGAGTTGAACGAAGCTTTTGCGTCGCAAGGGCTGGCAACACTTCGCGAACTGGGCCTTGCTGACGACGCACCGCATGTGAACCCAAATGGCGGTGCCATTGCCATGGGGCACCCTTTGGGCATGTCCGGAGCGCGGCTGGTTTTAACCGCCGCCTATCAACTGCGGCGGACAGGTGGGCGGTATGCTCTCTGCACGATGTGCGTTGGCGTAGGGCAGGGCGCAGCCTTGATCCTTGAACGGGTTTGATAGGGAGAGCACTGTTTTGACTGAGGCGATCCAAATAATCGACCACAGCGAACGCGTCGAGCGGCTGTTTGAGCCGTATCAAGATGTTCTCGGCGACGACTACAAGGCTTATCGGGGCCATGTTTATCGTGTGATTACCTATGCCATGCACTTCCTTGGCGGCGATGACACGCATCGTGCATTGGTCGAGACGGCCTTCGTCTACCACGATATCGGACTTTGGACGAAACACGATCTGGCATATCTGGAGCCATCCGAAGAACTGGCGCTGCGGGACAACGCTGAAAAGAGTTGGGGACTGGATCCAGAGCTGCTGCGCAATGCCATCCACTGGCACCACAAGGTTACACCCTACCGCGGGCCGCATGCCGATGTGGTCAACGCCTGCCGAAAAGGTGACTGGATCGATGCGACAGGGGGCAAGGTGCGAAAAGGACTGTCACGCGATCAAGTCGCCCAGGTCGAAGCCGCCATTCCCAGCTACGGATTTGCGGATGTTTTACAGCGTTTGGCAAAAGACCTTGGTGGCTCCGCACTAAAAGGAAACATGCGGGTTCTAAGCCACGTATTCAAAATCTGATCCCATCCGAGAGGAGGAAATACGATGTACGCACAAATGGTCAAGTCTGAGGCCACAAACGATGACCCTGAAAAGCTTGCCGAGTTTCAGGCAAAGATTGACGCGGACATCAAGATCGAGCCCAAAGATTGGATGCCGCAAGGCTATCGCAAAACGCTGATCCGCCAAATCGGTCAGCACGCCCATTCCGAAATCGTCGGACAACTGCCCGAAGGCAACTGGATCACCCGCGCGCCCACGCTGGAACGCAAAGCGATCCTGCTGGCCAAGGTGCAGGATGAGGCCGGACACGGGCTATACCTGTATTGCGCGGCGGAGACACTGGGCGTCAGCCGGGACGAACTGACCGAGATGCTGCTGGACGGTCGGATGAAATATTCGTCGATCTTCAACTATCCAACATTGAACTGGGCCGATATCGGAGCGGTTGGTTGGCTGGTCGACGGGGCCGCAATCATGAACCAAGTGCCGCTGCAGCGGACATCCTACGGGCCATATTCGCGTGCCATGATCCGGATCTGCAAGGAAGAGAGCTTTCACCAACGTCAGGGATACGATGCCATTCGCAAGATGGCCGAAGGCACACCTGCGCAGAAGAAGATGGCGCAGGGTGCCCTGAACCGCTTTTGGTACCCGTCGCTGATGATGTTCGGACCCTCGGACAAGGACTCGGTGCATTCGACCCAATCCATGGCTTGGAAGATCAAAATGAACACCAATGATGAGCTGCGTCAGAAGTTCGTCGACCAGACCGTACCGCAGGCCGAATTCCTTGGCCTGACCGTCCCCGACCCGGATCTGAAATGGAATGCAGAACGCGGGCATTACGATTTCTCGGAACCCGATTGGTCCGAGTTCTTTGACGTCATCAAAGGCAACGGCCCTTGCAACACCGACCGCCTGGCCGCGCGCAACAAGGCCTGGGACGACGGACAATGGGTGCGTGATGGCCTGTTGGCGCACGCCAAGAAGAAACGCGCCGGTCAAGTGGCCGCTGAATAAGCCTGACCTGAGGAGGATACCCGATGAAAAACGAATGGCCCCTTTGGGAAGTCTTTATCCGCGGTCAGCACGGTATGAGCCACCGCCATGTCGGCTCACTGCACGCACCGGACGCGGAAATGGCGATCAAGAACGCGCGCGATGTCTACACCCGCCGCAACGAAGGCGTGTCGATCTGGGTGGTCGAAGCGAACAATATCTCGGCCTCATCCCCCAGTGACAAAGGCCCGCTATATAAGCCCAGCGAAAGCAAGGTTTACCGTCACCCGACATTCTTCGACATCCCCGATGAAGTGGGGGCGATGTGATGACCCGCGACGAAGCCTTCCTACAGTTTCTGCTGAGAATGGGTGACAACACGCTCATCCTTGGCCACCGCGTGAGCGAGTGGTGCGGCCATGCGCCCGTGCTTGAAGAAGATATCGCTTTGGCCAATACCGCGCTGGACCTGATCGGCCAAACCCAAATGTGGCTTGGCCTTGCCGGCGAAATCGACGGCGGCCAAAGTGCCGATGATCTGGCGTTCCTGCGCGATGCCTGGGATTTTCGCAATGTTCTGATGGTCGAGGTTCCGAACGAGGATTTCGGCCGGACCCTGATGCGCCAGTTCTTGTTTGATGCGTGGCATTCGATCATGCTGGGGCGTCTGATCAAATCGTCAGACGACCGTGTCGCGGCCATTGCGGCCAAAGCCAGCAAAGAGGTCGCCTATCACCTGGAACGCTCTGGCGACACGGTGGTTGGCTTGGGCGACGGAACGGCGGAAAGCCACGACCGGATGCAAGCGGCGCTGGATTATCTTTGGCCCTACGTGGGTGAGATGTTCGCCAGCGACGATGTGGATACCCAGATGGCAGCTGCTGGTATCGCGCCCAATCCTGCCGATTTGCGCGAAGAATATGACGCTTTGGTTCAGCGGGTCTTGGCGGATGCGACGCTTACGATCCCAGACAGCGATTTCGCGCATAAGGGCGGGCGTACCGGGCAGATGCATACCGAGCACCTGGGGCACTTGCTGACTCAGATGCAGTGGCTGCAACGGGCCTATCCCGGCGCAAGCTGGTAAACCGGTATGGAACAGGTGCCGACAGATCAGATATGGGACTGGCTGGATGCCGTCCCTGACCCTGAAATACCAGTCATTTCCGTGGTTGATCTGGGGATTGTACGCGATGTGTGCTGGGATGCCGGAACCTTGAAGGTGACGGTGACACCGACCTATTCCGGCTGTCCAGCAACGTCGGTCATCAGCATGGACATTGAAACCGCGCTGCGGGATCACGGGATCGAAGATATCCGGATCGAGACCACCATTTCACCCGCCTGGACCACCGATTGGCTCAGCGAAAAGGGCCGCGCCCGGCTGGAAGAATACGGTATCGCCCCGCCACAACCGGCAGGCGGCCCGGAGCGTTGCCCGCATTGTGGCAGTAAGGCGGTTGAGAAGGTCAGCCAGTTCGGCTCGACCCCGTGTAAGGCCCATTGGCGCTGCACCGACTGCCTGGAACCATTTGACTATTTCAAGTGCATCTGAGGAGGAGCACCGGATGGCACGTTTCCACGACCTGAAGGTCACCGATATCCACAAAACGATCCGCGACGCGGTAGTTTTGACGCTGGAGCCCATGAATGGTGCAGCGCAAGAGTTTGACTTTACTGCAGGCCAATACCTAACGTTCCGCCGCGAATTTGACGGCGAGGAACTGCGCCGATCATACTCGATCTGCGCAGGCAAGGACGACGGTGTCCTGCAGGTTGGGATCAAGCGCGTTGATGGCGGGGCGTTCTCGGGCTGGGCGAACTCGGAACTGAATGTCGGGGACATCGTGCAGGCAATGCCGCCGATGGGTAGCTTCCACGCTCCGATCGATGCAGATTCAGAAAAGCAATATCTCGGTTTTGCCGGTGGGTCCGGGGTGACGCCTGTTCTGTCGATCCTCAAAACGACACTCGCCCGTGAACCCCAGTCGCGCTTTACGCTGATCTATGCCAACAAGGGCATCAACACGATCATGTTCCGCGAAGAACTTGAGGACCTCAAGAACCTGTATATGGGGCGCCTTAACGTGATCCATATTCTCGAAACGGATTCCCAGGAAATTGACCTGTTCACCGGGCTGGTGACGCAGGAAAAATGCGCCGAACTATTCAAGCACTGGGTCGATATCGAAAACGTCGATACGGCGTTCATTTGTGGTCCTGAACCCATGATGCTGGGTATTGCGGCTTCCCTGCGCGAACACGGGCTAGACGACAGCCAGATTAAATTCGAACTTTTTGCAAGCGCGCAGCCTGGGCGGGCCAAACGTAAGGCCATTGCGGCAGATGCCGGTCGGACAGACAATCAAACCAACGCGTCCATTACGCTGGATGGGTCAACCCAAACCCTGACCATTCCCAAGGACCTGTCCATTCTGGATGCAGCTTTGGAAAACGCGTTGGACGCCCCCTATGCCTGCAAGGCCGGAGTCTGTTCGACCTGCCGCTGCAAGGTGCTGGAAGGTGAGGTCGAGATGGTCGCAAACCACGCGCTTGAGGATTACGAGGTCGAGAAGGGCTATGTGCTCAGCTGTCAGGCCTATCCGATAACGGACCGTGTGGTCGTGGATTACGATCAGTAGAGGAGAGGTAGACATGACCGATACGATGACTCTCGACAGCTATCTTGCCGCAGGTGGCGTTCTGACCAATCCTTCAAATGTTCCACCGCGCTATCGCGCTGAGTTGCTGAAACTGATGGCAACCTTTGTTGACAGTGAATTGGCAGGCGCAGCCGGTTTTGCTGACGTAATTAACCTCGGGCCGGGAATCAAAGAACGCATCGCTGCCGCGAAGATAGTGCTTGAAAAAACGGATCATGCAAATCGTGTTCTGAACATCATGGGAGAGTTTGGAGCCGACACAGAACGCTACGCAAATCATCATCCGTGGACAGCCCGGTTAAGCCGGGATGCGGACATCGGAGCAACGCGTTCCGAACATGATATGCGCTTGGCTGTGTTCAACTATCCGTTCTCGGGTTGGACGGACGCCGTGATCATGAATCTGCTCATGAGCCGCGCCGTCGCCGAACAACTGGCTGAGTATTCGACGATTTCATACCAACCCCTGGCCGAGGCGTTCCGCTCAATCTCTCCGATTGAAGCACACCATGGTGAACTGGCGATGGAAGGCGCAAATAAGTTGATCGAACGAGGCGAAGCTGAGCAAATGCAAGTCTCGGTCGACTACTGGTGGCCTCGCGTCGCGGTGTCTTTCGGGGGCGACGATCCGAAACGGTTCGAATTGTTGAAATCTCTTGGTCTGCGGCGGAATAAAAACAGTTCCCTGAAAGAGCGCTGGAGCCAGACGATGAATGACACGCTGAAGACTTTGGGACTGAAAACGCCTTTGTGAATCGCTTGACTGGGCCGATTTTGGGTCCGTCCTCTAGTCTGAGGTGAGGCCTAAGTTCCTGGAATGACAAGAAAAATATCAGTGTAGGGCTGGGGTTTGTCGGACGTGGCCTGACGACTGATCGCAATGGGCCATTCGGTAACACTTCAGATCCTCGACTATCCGGGGGTTCAGAAATTCGCTCAATGGGGAATGACAGAACTATTGGACTACGCGAATAAACAGGCTGAAAATCTTGGTTCCTTGCTGTTCACAAGTGAGATCGCGCTGCAACCAATTCGCTAACCCTTGGTTATCGTCGCACCGCCATCAGTTTGGGCCAATTCCTAAAACGAAACACTTTGGAGTGAGTTACATACAGCCCGACGAGTACACGCCAAATCCACCAGTTCTATACATTGCAAAACGTTTTGCTGAAAACTAACATCAGGGGTACTCTTTGCGCTGATCCAATCGCAGCAAATATGACACCCATGAAGCCACAGCTAGACAACGCATATTTTAAACCGCTTGTGCGGACGAATTTGCGTTCACGATCTGTGGAGGGGTTTTCTCAGGATCTGGAAAAGATCTGCGGGCAGTTTGCTGTCGAGTCCAGTGTTGCCACGCGCGGACGCATCGACGGGGATATCTCCACCTTGCCGGTTTCACGCTTTGAGACGGCAATCGTATCGCTCGACGCACAAAGGGTTTTTCGGGACGAGCGTATGATCCGACAAGACCCCGGAGAGCACTTGTTTCTTCTCATCCAGGACAAGGGAAACTGTCGTATCCACCAGAATGATACATCAGTTTTGTTGGGTCCCGGCGACATGTATCTGGTCGACAGCGCGAAACGATCCGAGTTTGTTTATGACGGGATGAACTCGCGTCAGGTCTCGATCCATTTGCCACGCGACGAGATGGTCCACAGATTCGGTGAGATTTGCACTGGTGGTATCGCAGTAGACCGTAACGACCCGCTGTTTTTCGCAATGCGTGCCGTGCTGGCCAAGATATTTACCGAGGAAGCTGCTGTAGCCCCACATTTGGGCGAAGCCTTTCTGAGCTTGTTAGGCGCGTATTTCCGCTGCGTCAGCCATCAGGAAGACCAACGCGGGCGAGAAGCAAACGCGGTCCTCTCGCGCGCTCTTCAACTGATTGAGCAGAACGCGATGGATCCAGCATTTGGACCGCAGGCATTGGCTGAAGCATTGCAGGTTTCGCCTCGGACACTTCAGCGTCATTTTGGAACCATTGGGGAAACCGCAAGCAAACGCCTTATGTCCGTGCGGCTTGAAACAGCGAAAGCCCGGCTAAAAGAGGTGAACTCTGACGTAGGGCGCGACACGATCGCTGCGGTTGCGTATGATTCCGGTTTCAACGACCTGTCTCATTTCTACAAAGTCTTTCGGGAACGATTCGGTGTCTCACCCGGGGCGGTGCGGAAAAATATGTCGTCCTAAGCCACAATTTTTGGCGCAAAACCCCAAGACTCGACCGACCGGTCGGATAATAATACTCCCCAGCCTTGCTGTGTTCGCGCAAGGGCATGCGATTTAGGGAGGACAAGCCGTGATCGAATACGATCTGACTATCGGGGGTGAACCGGTATCTACTGCCGCCAGCTTTGACGTATTGAACCCGTCAACCGGTGAAGTCGCAGGGCGTGCGCCCAATGCGACACGCGCTGATCTGGATACTGCTGTTAAAGCTGCGAAAGCTGCTTTCGAAAGCTGGTCGGCCAAATCGGACGAAGAACTGCAGGCCGCATGCGAGGCCGTAGCGCAGAAGATCGGAGAACATTCCGAGGAGCTTGCACAGATTATCACAGCCGAACAGGGTAAGCCGCTTAACGGGCTTGGATCGCGCTGGGAAATGGGCGGGGCAGGGGCTTGGGCAGGATATACTGCCGGGCTGTCCCTACCAATGAAAGTGCTGCAAGATAACAACGAAGGCCGCGTTGAACTGCACCGCAAGCCGCTGGGCGTTGTGGGTTCTATCACGCCTTGGAATTTCCCGGTGATGATTGCGATCTGGCATATCATGCCAGCGCTGCGCACCGGCAATACCGTTGTCGTCAAACCCTCGCCGCTGACCCCACTGTCAACATTGCGCCTTGTTCAGATCATGAACGACGTGCTGCCCGCTGGTGTGGTTAATGTAATCACCAGCGATGACAAGGGCGACAATATCGGAGGGGCTATGTCGGCCCATCCGGACATTCGCAAAATCGTTTTCACTGGGTCCTGTGCGACAGGGCAGAAGGTCATGGCCTCGGCCGCGGAAACCATGAAACGCCTGACCCTGGAACTGGGGGGCAATGATGCCGGTATCGTTCTGCCCGACGCAGATCCGCAAGCGATCGCCGAAGGTTTGTTCTGGGGTGGTTTCATCAATAACGGCCAGACCTGCGCCGCGATGAAACGTCTTTATGTCCACGAAAGCATCCATGACGAGGTTTGCGACGCGCTGGTGGCCTTCGCCCGAAATATCCCGGTGGGAGATGGCATGGACGACAACGCGATCCTCGGTCCGGTCCAGAACAAGATGCAGTTTGACAAGGTCAGCCGCCTGGTGGCCGATGCGAAAGAACGTGGGCAGGTCTTGCTGGGCGGTGCGCCGGGCGACGGGCTGTTCTTCCCTCCCACGATTATTGCGGGTCTGAATAACGGCGATCCGCTGGTCGATGAAGAACAGTTCGGCCCGGCGCTGCCAATCATCAAGTATTCAGAAGTGGAAGACGCAATTGCGGCCGCCAACGACAGCCCGAACGGGTTGGGTGGCTCGGTTTGGTCGTCCGATATCGACGCCGCCAAGGCCGTTGCCAGCCGCATGGAGTGTGGTTCGGTCTGGATCAACAAACATGGCGCAATTCAACCCAACGCCCCGTTCGGCGGGGTCAAATCATCTGGCGTCGGTGTCGAATTCGCGGACGAAGGTTTGGCCGAATACACCGATATCCAAGTCGTATTCAGCTAAGAACAAGACAGGAGAGGAAAAGATGAAGATCAGAAATATCCTTGCCACAACTGCACTGGGCGCCGTTTTCGCCGGCAGCGCTTTGGCACATCCCCTGGACGGGTTAACGCCAGATGAACTCCAGCAAATCAACACGATCCTGAAAGACAGCGGCACCGTCACCGACGAGACGCTGTACCCTTTGATTGATCTGCACGAGCCGTCGAAAGCCGAAGTTCAGACTTGGAAAGAAGGCGATGCACTGGATCGCAAGGCGATAGTGCAATACACCACCGACGAAGGATTCAGCGAAGCAATCGTGAACATCACGCAAGGCACCGTTGAAGAAAACTTTGCCATCGAAGGCTCGGGTCAGCCGATGGTATTGTTTACGGAGTTCATCGGCGCATTGGAAGGCGCGCTGGGTCACCCGGATATGATCGCGGGGCTCGAAGCGCGTGGGCTGACAAATGAAGACGCGTTCTGCCTGCCGCTGACAGCGGGTAACTTCTTTACCCCCGAATTTAATGGCACCCGCCTGATGAAGGTGCCCTGTTATCAGAACCCGACAGGCTCAAACTTCTACGCAAAGCCGATCGAAGGGTTGTTCGCAATCTACGACATCGGCAAGCAAGAGGTTGTTGAGGTCATCGACACCGGTGCGATCCCCTTGCCGCAAGACGCCTGGGGTTACACGGCCGAAGAGGTTGCCGAACGGGTCGAGCTGCGACCGGAAACCAACAAGGTTCTGCTGACGCAGGAAGGTGGTCCGAATTACACTCTGGATGGCAACCATCTGGAATGGGACATCTGGCGAATGAATCTGCGCGCGGAAAAGCGTGCTGGCCTCGTTGTCTCGAACATTGATGTCAACGATCAGGGCAATTGGCGTTCGGTCATCTATCAGACGCATCTGTCCGAAGTGTTTGTCCCCTATATGGACCCGACCGAGGGGTGGTACTGGCGGACCTATATGGACAGTGGCGAATACGGGTTCGGTCTGTTCCTGACGCCGTTGCGTGCGGGTGTGGATTGCCCTGAATATGCAACCTTCCTGCCTGCCGTAATCGCGGATGACGCAGGTATGCCGCTGGAAATTCCGGATGCGATCTGCATCTTCGAGCGCAACATTGGTGACCCTGCTTGGCGCCACTTTGAGATCTTTGCACAGACGCCCGACAACTTTGTACCTGCGGAAGGCCGTTCGGAAACCGAATTGGTTGTGCGTACTGCGTCAGAGGTCGGTAACTATGACTATCTGATCGACTACCGCTTCAAGCAGGACGGTCAGATGTTCATCAAGATCGGCGCAACCGGTCTGGACGCGGTCAAAGGCGTGGTTTCCACCTCGATGAATGATGCGACCGCTGCGGAAGACACCAAGTATGGCACGCTGATTGCACCGCATCTGGTTGCGGCCAACCACGACCACTACTTCAACTTCCGGATCGACTTTGACATCGACCAGCCGGTCAACCACATGGGTCTGATGGAAATCGTTCCGGCCGAAGTGCCTGCGGACAGCCCGCGCAAATCGATGTGGACCTGGCAGCATGTGATGCCGGACAGTGAGTTGGACGCACGCTATCGCTTCAGCGCCTCCAAACCGCGTCACGTCCATATCTCGAACCCGCAATCGGAAGGGTATCTGGGCCACACTCCGGGTTGGATGATCCACCACGGCTCGATCGCATACGGTCCGTTCGACTTTGAAAGCGACCCGCCGTTCAAGCGCAACGCCTATATCGAGTATTCCTCTTGGACAACTGTCTATGACCAAGAGCAGCGCTATGCGGGTGGTAAATACGCGATGCAAAGCGACGGTTCGGACACGCTGGCGGAATGGGTCAAAGAAGACAAGCCGCTGATGGGTCAGGATATTGTGTCCTGGTTCACCGCAGGGTTCCACCACATCCCGCGGATGGAAGACTGGCCTGTGATGTCGACCGAGTGGAAGACGGTTCACATCATGCCGTTCAATTTCTTCGCGCATAACCCGGCGTTGACGATCCGCGAGTGATTGATGGCAAATGAAATTTTAAAGGGCGGCCTGCAATAGGCCGCCCATTTATTTCTTGTTTTCTTGTTTTCCATTAGTTTTGCTGCATCGAATGCAGACCATCCAGGATCTGATCAGCCTGCTCGATCGATGTACGTTTAGGGGCGGGGGAAGGATGATGTCGTTGGCGTCGATCCGTACCCAACGCCATCATCCTATAGCTATTGATAGATGCGGCGCATTTCGGGCGCGAGTTCCGGGTCTTTCGGGGCGAAATGGTTTCGCTGGTCCCAGTACAGCCGAAAAGTCGACGGGCCGGCAACCAAGAGGTCAGTTTTCCTTCGCGGCCTTCAGTGCCTGGTTAAGTGTTTCTCGATCTCCGATGTGATTGGAGAGGATGAGAATGAGGCGCGCGTTCAGGGCTTCGCTTTCCTCATCCGACAGCCCTTCATGCACTGCGATGAGGTCTGCATAAAAATCATCCGGTGAATACAGGTTTGGTTCGGTAGTCAGGGGCATCAGCTTATTCCTTTCCGCAGGCTTTAAGGACTGCTGAACGCAGTGCGGCCTCGTCGTAGTTCCGCCAGCGCGCCGCGACATGCTGATCGGGGCGGACGAGGTAGACCGCCTGGTTTTCAGACCCAAGGTAACGTTCCGCTAGTGTGTCCGAAGCCGTAAGGGACACGCTTCTGACCGTGATACCGTCGATATCGAGGCTGTTCGGAACTTCGGTGTTGAGTGCCAAAATCACGAAGTCGTTTCCAAGCTGATCGAGAAGGAAGCCGTCGCCAACCGGGGCATCCTTGCATGGAGATCCTACTCTGGACGTGTCAGGACCTCCTGCGAGGTCATCTGCTCCGTTCAGGGACGAGTGATCATAGGTACAGGGCACTGACAGACGCCCCGAGTTCACCAGAGGCCGCGCAAATGTATGGCGTTCCGCCAGGCTAAGCACAGCGTCCCGGAAATTCTTGCTTACCTTCGATTTTGGCGTGATGAAATCAGTTGAGCGGGTCGAATTCAGTATGTTTTCGTCCGCTCCGAAAATCCGTTCGTCATCATAGGTGTCCAGAAGGCTTTCCGGTGCCTTGCCCGACATCACGAGGCCAAGTTTCCAGCCAAGGTTGTCGACGTCCTGAAAGCCGGAATTCGCGCCACGTGCCCCGAAGGGCGACACTTGATGCGCCGCGTCGCCAGCAAAAACAACGCGCCCGTGGCGGAATTTGTTCATACGCCGGCACTGGAAGGTGTAGATGGATGACCAGACCATTTCATATTCGACGTCATCGCCCAACATAGCATCCAGCCGCTTGCGGATGTTTTCCTCTTTCAACTCTTCCTTGCGATCGACATCCCAGCCGATCTGGAAGTCCACGCGCCACACGTCATCAGGCTGTTTGTGCAGCAAAGTCGAGGCGCCGGACTTGAAGTAGGGCTCGAACCAGAACCAGCGTTCTGTCGGGAATGTGTTGTTCTTCATCCGGATATCAGCGATCAGAAAGCTGTCCTGAAAAACCCGGCCTTCAAATCCCAGATCCAACATGTCGCGTGTTGGCGAACTTGCGCCATCGCAGGCGATCATCCAATCCGCCTCAAGCTGGTAAGGCCCGTCCGGAGTTGTGACGGACAGAACAACATGGTCGTCCTTGACGTCTACAGCTTCGACCCGGTTCTTGCCTCGGATTTCAATAGGCGCGCCGCGTTCCTGTTCCGCGCAAATCGCTTCGAAAATGAACTTTTCGAAATAAGGCTGCTGCAAGTTGATGAAGGCCGGGTTGCGATGGCCGGATTCAGGCAGAAGGTTGAACTCAAAGACCTTTCGGTCGTCCTGAAACACCTTCCCAACATTCCAGACGACCCCTTTGTCGAGCATTGGCGCGCCACAGCCATAACGGTCGGCGATTTCCAGTGTTCGCTTGGCAAAGCAGATGGCACGGCTGCCCATGCCGATCCCTTCGTGATCGTCCAGAACCAACGCCGGAATGCCCTGTCGACCAAGGTCCAGCGCGGCGGCCATTCCGATAGGACCGCCTCCGACGATGACAACCGGGTGGCGCACCGCAACGGGCGCGTCTTGATCTTTTGATTTCTCATAAGGGTAAAGCTTGAAGGCGAGGGAATATCGGTCCTGAAGCATCGAAATACCTAGCTTGTTGAGTTCGGAGGAGATGAGTGGGTTCAGCCTTGCAGCTGTTCCCACATTTCCAGATCACGTTTGTCAGTCCAGATGCGAGGGTGGGCGATCCCCCGAGCTTCGTCATAGGCACGGCTGACGTTGAATGGCAGGCAGTGCTCGTAGATCGCGTAGTCCTTGAACTTAGGATCGCAGGCGTCGCGAACGGCATCCCAGGCGTCTTTCAAACTGCCGCCTTTCATCGCCACTTTCTTGGCGGGTTCGTAGGTTGAGTTAACGAAGTCGCGAGTGCTTTCGATGGCCCGTTCGACCGCTTCTTTGCCGATCAGCGCGCCGCCGCGCCCCGGAGCAATGGCGTCGACGTCATAAGCTTTGATATTATCCAGCGTCCGGCCCCAATCGGCAAAGTGACCATCTCCGCAATAGCAGGCCGAGTGGTCCTCGACGATGTCGCCGGTGAACATGACGTTCTGATCAGCTACATGGATCACAGCATCGCCTGCCGTATGGGCGCGGCCGATCTGTTTGATATCTACGCGACGGTTGCCCAGATAGACCGTCATGCTGTCGCTGAATGTGGTGGTGGGCCAGGTCAGGCCAGGGATGCTTTCATGACCTTCGAACAGGCGCGGGAAACGCTGGAACTCGCTGTCCCAGTCCTCTTGCCCGCGTTCCACGACCATCGAGCGTGCCACATCCGACATGATCACCTGCGGCGCGTTGAAGGCCGAGGCGCCCAGAACGCGTACCGCGTGATAGTGCGTGAGCACAACATGGCTGATCGGCTTTTCGGTGACTTCACGCACCTTCTCGATCACTTTGTTCGCAAGACGCGGGGTGGCCTGTGCCTCGACAATCATGACGCTGTCGTCACCGATGATGACGCCCGAATTCGGGTCACCTTCGGCAGTAAAGGCCCACAGGCCCTCGCCGATCTCATCGAAGGTGATTTTCTTTTCTGTCATATCGCCTTGCGATGCGAATGCTTTAGCCATGTGAGTCCTCCGGTGCCCGAGCGGGCGATGTTACGTGTCAGTTGCGTTTGTAAGGATCGTCGAGCGCCGCAAGGACTTGCCCCGCGCAATCTCCGAATCCGATCTGATAGCCGTCGCCTATAGCCGCGCCCGTCAGGGTTAAAGTGTCTCCGTCTTCAACAAAGCTGCGGGTCTCACCGGTGTCGAGCGTAAATGGCTCCTTGGCACCCCAGCTGAGTTCCAAAAGGGACCCGCGATTGTGTTTTTCGGGGCCGGAAATTGTGCCCGAGCCCAGAAGATCGCCGGTATTCATCGGGCACCCGGACGTGGTGTGATGGGCCAGTTGCTGAGCCGCCGAATAATACATTTCGTTGTAATTGGTGCGGGCAATAGTTGTAGCCGCTTTGCCCTTGGGAGCCAACGTGACCGACAGGTCGATGTCGTACAGCATCGGGCCACAATCCTTCAGGTGGTCCAGCAATTCGAACTCTCGCGCTGGGGTGTTGCAGCGGAATGGCTCAAGCGCAGCTTTTGTTACGATCCAGGGACTGATCGAGGTTGCCGTGGCCTTGGCCTGAAATGGCCCCAGCGGCTGGTATTCCCAAGCCTGAATGTCGCGCGCAGACCAGTCGTTCAGCAATACGTAGCCAAAAATGTGGTTATCCGCCTCTTGCACGGAGATCGGACCATCCGAAGGGGTTCCAACGACGGCGCCCATCTCAAGCTCGACGTCGAACCGTTGAGACGGGGCAAACCGGGGCAGGGTGTCGTTTGGACCTTTCAGTTGCCCCCAGGGGCGTCGAATGTCCGTGCCCGAAACGACCACTGATGAGGCACGACCGTTGTAACCGATTGGGATGTGCAGCCAGTTCGGGGGCAGCGCTTTCTCCGGCCCGCGGAACATGGTGCCAACATTAAAAGCATGGTGCCGACCCGCGTAGAAATCGGTGTATTCGCTTACGGCCAAAGGCATATGCATCTCGGCATCGTCTTGCGCGACGAGCAGCGGTTCGATTTTATCTCGTTCTTCGGCGCCTTCGGCCAACAGGCTTGTCAGCCGGTCCCGCAATGCCGCCCACACAGCCGGGCCCTCTTCCATCAATGGATTCCAGAAAGGCAGATCGAACAGGGGTTCTTCGCTCAGCGAAATCAGGCCTTCGGCCTCGGCGGCGGAGACGTCCAGGATCATATCGCCGATGGCCACGCCACAACGGGGTTCGCCGCCTTCGGTCGAAAAAACTCCATAGGGCAGGTTGTTCAAGGGAAAGGGATGGGCTTCATCATTGGCCGATATCACCCAGGAGTTCATCAAAGGCATTTTGTATCCAGACTTTGTCACGAGTGGATTTGTTGCTTCACTTTTTGCCGGGCGTGCCGTCGAATTTCTTTTCGATGTCTGCCCAGCAGTCGATATAGTCGTCCTGCAAGGGGGCCTCGGTCGCGGCAAACGCCGTGAGGTGCTGCGGGAAGCGGGTTTCGAACATGAAGGACATGGTGTGATCCAGCTTGTCCGGCCCCAGATTGGCGTTTGAGGCTTTTTCGAACGCTTCGCGGTCCGGGCCGTGCGGGATCATCATGTTGTGAAGGCTCATGCCGCCGGGAACAAAGCCCTGAGGTTTGGCGTCATACTGGCCGTAGATATTGCCCATCAGCTCGGACATGATGTTCTTGTGGTACCACGGCGGGCGGAAGGTGTCTTCGGCCACCATCCAACGCTCGCGGAACAGGACGAAGTCGATATTGGCTGTGCCGGGCTGGCCCGAAGGGGCCGTCAGGACGGTGAAGATTGACGGATCCGGGTGGTCGAACAAGATTGCGCCGACCGGGCAATAGGTGCGCAGGTCGTATTTGTAAGGCGCATAGTTGCCGTGCCAGGCTACCACGTCCAGCGGGCTATGACCGATATGAGTGACGTGGAACTGCCCGCACCATTTGATCGTCACGGTTGAAGGCACCTCTCGGTCCTCGAACGCCGCGACGGGCGCTTTGAAATCGCGCGGATTGGCCATGCAATTGGCACCGATCGGTCCGCGCCCGGGCAGTTCGAATTTCTGCCCGTAATTCTCGCAGACAAATCCGCGTGCCGGACCTTCCAGCACTTCAACACGGTAGAGCAACCCGCGTGGCAGGATTGCGATTTCCTGCGGCTCCAGATCAATGATCCCCAGCTCAGTCACAAACCGCAGGCGGCCGTCTTGCGGCACCACCAGAAGCTCGGAATCGGCCGAGAAGAAATAGTCGTCCACCATCGAGTCGGTGACAAGATAGACATGGCTGGCCATACCGACCTGTGTGTTCACATCCCCCGCCGTCGTCATGGTGCGCATACCGGTCAGCCAGGTCAAAGAGGTATCAGAATGCGGAACCGGGTCCCAGCGATACTGGCCCAGGCTGATCACATCCGGGTCGATACAGGGCGCGGATTTCCAGTAGGGCAGGTCGATTTTCTCATAGCGATGCGAATGCTTGACCGAAGGGCGAATGCGGTAGCACCACGTCCGCTCGGGCGGATTGGCGGTGAAGGCCGTGCCGCTGAGCTGTTCGCCATAGAGGCCATAGTTACAGCGCTGCGGGCTGTTCATGCCCTGCGGTAGCGCGCCATGCAAAGCCTCGGTCTCAAAATCATTGGCCCAACCGGGCATGTAACCCTTTGAAATGGCGTTCCCATCTTCTGCAACGGTCAATCCGCTATGTTTAACGAGTGCATTCATCTGGATCTCCTTATCACTCGATTCGAGAAGATTTTGGGTTCACAGTAAATATTTGTTGCATTTGCAACGTTGTCAATATTTTTGTTGCAGATGCAATGAAAATCTGAATTTAATAACGCCGAAAGGAAATCCCTGCATGAGCACCAAAAACTTGCCTGAGTTCGATTTGGAAGGGTTCTTGCCATACCGGCTTACGGTGCTGGCCGCGCGACTGAGCGCAGAAATGGCGCAGCAGTACAAACATGAGTTTGGCGTTTCGAACCCGGAATGGCGCGTTCTTGTGAATGTCGGATATGCCGAAAACCCGTCGGTTCGGGACATCGAAAAGCGGGTCAGTCTAGAGAAGTCAAAGGTCAGCCGGGCGGCCGCACGGCTCGAATCCCGCGGACTGATCACTAAGGTTGAGGATCCTGCCGACAGACGACTTGTCAAACTCGACCTTACGGAAAAAGGCGCGGATCTTCTCAGCCAATTGGTTCCTATTGCACTGTCGTTTCAATCCAGCCTGGAAACCAAACTTGGTGAGTCTGAGGAAGCGCTGAATGCCGCCCTCGATCTGCTTTCGGAAGAATAAATGATTAAACTTTATGACTATTGGCGCTCTTCAGCCAGCTACCGCGTGCGGATCGCGTTGGGCCTTGCCGGGGAAAGCTGGGAAACCGTCATCGTGAACCTGCTGGAAGCTGAGCAGCAGTCCGACGCGCATCTGATGAGAAACCCTCAGGGTCTGGTGCCGGTGTTGGAGATAGACGGGAATAGGTTCACCCAGTCGCTAGCGCAGATCGAGTATATTGACGAAACAAGAGGTCTTGGCCTTTTGCCCTCGGACCCCGTGGGCCGCGCCGAAGTGCGTGCGTTGTCTTATGCTGTGGCAATGGATATCCATCCGGTTTGCAACCTTCGAGTGGTGAAATGGGCTGTAGAACACTCAGGGAACCAGATTTCGAACGAAGGCTGGATGCAGCATTTTATCGGCGAAGGTCTGGCGGCTTACGAGGAGATGGCGCAGGGCGGTCCGTTTTCCTACGGTGACCGTGTAACGCTTGCCGACGTTTGCCTGATGCCTCAGCTTTACAACGCGCAAAGATGGGGTGTTGAATTGGCTGACCTGCCCAAGATTTCTCGGATCAAGGACAGCTTGGATCAGATCCCGGCCTTTCAGAACGCCCATCCGGACAACAGCCCTCATTAACTGTTTTCGTTCTCGCGACTCTGCCCATAGTCAGCCACAGCCTTTTCAAGGGCGCGAAGTCCATCCTTAAGCTTGTCTATGTCCTCATCGCTCATGCGTTCCAAAATCGAGTCAGCACAGTTCTGCACGGCTGGAAAAACTTCGTTGAATAGGGACTTTCCAGCCTCGGTACAGGAGTATTGGCGCAGCCTCCGGTCACTGTCCGCGACGGCGCGGCCAATTAGGCCCTTTTTCTCTAAACTGGTCGCAGCACGGCTTACCTGAACTTTGTCCAACGTGGTGCGCTGCGCCAGTTGGAGCGAGTTCGACTGACCCGCGCTGGCCAATAGAAACAACAGACGCCATTCCTCTCGCGAGAGGCCGTAGGTTCGACCATAGACCTGAACAAGCTGGCGAGAAAACGCCTCGGCGGTCGATGCAAGCTGATAAGGAAAGTATGTTTCAAGATTCACAAGAGCTCCTCACCAGCGGTCAATGCACACCATTGGATATGCAGGGAACTTATCTGAATTAAAGCAAATTCGCACGATCAGTGTTTTGCATTCTAACCAGAGGACTCTAGCTTTCCGACTAAAGAGCGCATTATCGACCAAAAACTTACCTCACTACTGAGGTAAGGGAACAATTTAGACCGCTTTGTTGAGCACATTTGCTTGCGCACGGGCCTTAGCGTAGCGCAAGCTTTGACTTCCGTGGCATTCTCTTAGTCTCAGAGTCCGCTAACTACTCTGAACACTAGGTTTTCTTTGTTGAACTGCCAATGGGCGTTTAGTGCAGTTTGCTATTCAGGGCAGCGCGCAGTCGAATCGCATTCTTGGTGAGACTACGGCTCCAACAAAATCAACTATTTAGAACATTGAATTTTTGAGACTCCAGAATCCGAGATTGATATCCAAACAAATAATAAGCAGACATTCATTTAACACGCAGTGAACGACTGCATTGAGCCCGAAGCGGACGTTGCTTTCTCGAAGATGTCAGGGTCACCCTGCACAGTCGCAAGTAGCGCTGCACCTTCCAGCGTTGCGAGCATAGTTAGTGCGTCAGAAAGCGGATCGGCGCTGTCCGGAAATGCGCTGACAAGCCGATCGACCAATGCTGCAAAGAACATTTTTGCCGCCTCCACGACCGGTTCAGGCAGGCCTCCGCTTTCAGCTGCGAGCAGTCCACAAAGGCACATCTTTCCGTCCTGGCGCAAGCTTTCCGCGAAAAGCTCGCGTAGGCGCGCGACACGCGTATGAGACGGGCATTCATCCAAAGCGTCTAGGAAACGGGACGTGTAATTTCTGGCCAGTCGAGCGACCAGATCGGTCTTGGTCGGGAAGTAATGATGTACGCCTGCGCTAGTCAGCCCTGCGTCGCGCGCAATGTCTCGGAACGAAAAGCCGTTGTAGCCGCCAGTGCGGACCCGCGCCTCGGCGGCGGCAAGGATTTTCTCTTCTGATGTCATACCATCACCCTCGACAATTCATGCCGCGCTGCATCCATGGCTTCAAGAGCGCCTTCGAGGAAACCCCCGTGCGACGGTGCGGTTTCAGTTCCTGCAAAAATCACCCTCTGAGTAGGAGTGAGTGTACTATACATAGGATGGGCGTTAAGCGGCTTTAGGTCGGCCGAGGTGGCGGTAGCCATGTCGGCGCTCCAATCTTTGACGACTACACCGCGCGGCTCGGCTGCTTTGGGGCCAAACAGGCGAACCAGTTGCGCCACCGCTTGCGCTTCGAACCCGGATTGTCGGGCCGTGCCGGGCATTGCAAAGCCGAACAGAGCACCCTCGGTGCCGTCCATGGGTGACGCGTCATGGATTTCAGCCAGGGGACCTTGATGAGAGATTGCGTCACCATTCAGGCCCGCGTCGCGCCAGAATGGGGTGTCGTAAAGAGCAACGAGTTTGGCGTGCCCGGCCATCCATGTTGGAACATCCGGAACGACCACACCCATCTGTGCAGCGAGGCGCGGGGGCAACGCCAAAACAACGAAGTCGGCACGCAATGAAAACCCGTTTCCACTCAATGTCACGAATTCGTCTTCTTCGATCACATGCCGAACTGAGTGGCCAAGACACAGCGTATCATCAAGCTTTTGGGCGAGGGCGTCGGTTATCTGAGCGAGTCCGCCCGAAACGCGAAGCGCGTCACCCATGGGGGCGAAATCGAAGTCACGACGCACATTGCCCTGAGCATCCTCGAACGCCAATCGTCCATCGCTGTATTGTGGAAATGTTCGCAGCCCAAGCTTGTTTACGAGGGCCAGCATGCGGTGGTTGTGCGGCCAAATCCAAGCAGGGCCGAGATCATAGCCGCTCTGTGAGAGAATGCGACCGCCTACGCGGTCGCGCGCCTCCAGCAAAAGCGCGTCGCGTCCTTCAAGCTTCAGCGCATGCGCCAAAGCGAGGCCGGACAACCCTGCGCCGACGATGACAATCTCAGCGTTCGGCTTCATGTCGCGCTCTCTGCGACGTGACTAAGGTGGCCGGTCTTGATCCAGACTCGCGCCCCGTTAGCGCCAGCGGTCGCCTCGAAACTCGCCCCGACGGGTAGGCGTAACCAATCCCAGCGGGACAGGGTATCGCCGTCCTCGTTCAGGCTCCCATCAATCACAAAGACCTCAAGCCCGCCTGAGGCATGTAGAGAGCGCACTGTACCTGCATCCCAGTGTTCCATCGCTACAGTTTCATGTATATCTGTGTGAAGGGGCAACCTGGAAACACCATCTGCTGCTTCAATCCAGCTTGCCTTACCGCTGTCGATCTGGACCTGATTGCGGTCGCTAGCGTCGAATTGGTGGAGCTTTACCAGAATTGTCGCGCCGTCCTGTGCGGCAGGTGTATGAGACGAGGTCGGTGGGTTCCGCACGTAGGAACCAGTTGGAAAATCACCGTCCTCGTCCTGAAATGTACCGTCGAGTACCAGGTATTCTTCGCCACCGTCATGCGTGTGGGCAGAGAAGGCGCTGCCAGGCGCGAAACGTACGATGGTGGTGGCACGAGCTACTTCCTCTCCAATTCGGTCAAGCATCTTCCGCTCAACTCCAGGCATCGGGGATGCGACCCAATCGTTCTCACTAAAACGTACAAGAACACGTTCATTAAAGTCGGCATTCACGCGCATGGTTTGGTCTCCTTCTATCGTCACTGTACTTGTGCAAATTGGCTATACTTACCTACTGATAGGTAGGTTGTTTCTCAATATCGCTATCGCAACAGTGATCACGCGTTCGTGATCCACTGGTTGAACCGCAGCGGCTGCCGGTCCCATCCTTCGAGTTAAGCAAGCAGCCGTGAAAGTCAGCAATGCAACCCAAACCTGACGAATGCAAATGCAGCGACCTTATGGATCAGGAAAACCGGTGGCGGTTCGTTCGACCAATCGAGATAAGTCTTGTTAAACGTCGGTAGTGGGCCCAGATCTACCACGTTAAGTTAAAGGCATACTGGACATGCATTAGGCAGGGCGCAGCCCCTGAGCAGACTTTCAAAGCCGGACTTTGCTGTTTCAGATTTGCTGACAAACCTGCCAATTGACCAATATCTGCTTTTCGCACTCGCTCTGAGTTCGAACAACCGTTCTTTGTCTGGCAAAGGCCGGACTATAGACAAATTAGCAAAACCGAACGGTTTAATCCTCTCGAAAGCTGCTTCCATCTCGGCCGAGGCGGCGTTTGTGAGCCCAGCAATTCCTAGTAAGTCGAAGTCACAGTGCTAGTGGCAACCGATACCATAAGAGTTCGACTGGACCCACGTGCATTCAGATCCAACAAAACGAAAGTGCTCAACCCGAGAATGAATTGAACAGAGAATTGTAACTAAATACGCCATTGCCGCGTTGCGAAGGGCTGATTGTTCCATGTCGCATTCAACTCAGCATCCGCCGTGGTGCGGTCGCCTGTGGTTCTGGCAGTCAATGCGACCGAAACCTCGGCAGTTCCGTCAGGCCGTTCGAAAACCATCCTGTGAAGTACGTTTGTCTGTTTCTCAACGCCATCTGAAGCATCCAGACTGTGCGTCATGCTTGTTTCATAGCTGAAAGCGGTTTCTGTTTGGGCGAAGGTTGTTTTCAAAAGCGGCTGATGCCATCCCATCTCAATCCTGTCTCCGGTGGTCTGTGTCCAGCGAGACAAAGGGTCAGGCGCATAGGTGGAATGCCGCTTCTGCACGGGCATGTCTTGTGCGGGGGGCAGTGGTTTAGACAAGTCTTCGAGCTCATGGAGTAAAACAGGCAAACGCAGCGTTGCGTGGTTTATTTGCATATCCAAGACCGGTGATTTCGCGTGAAAGAGAGGCCAGAAAGATGAGGACAAAGCCAGTCGTAGGGTGTGTCCCTTGCGCACGCGATAGGCAGTCGAATGAAGTAGGATCTTCCCATAGAATTCGCCTGTTTTCGCCGCTGACGGGGTACGATCCAAATTTTCGTCAAGCGAAAGGTTTCGAACACCATAGCTTACACGCGCAGCGACCCCATCCGGGGCCACATCGCTAAGTCTTGCGATGATCTGCCCCGGTTTGCCTCCGGACTTGCCGCGCACAGTCAGTGTAACCGAACCATAGATAATGAGGTCTTGAGCCAAAGGAGCCGTTTCGAACACCAATGAACGGGCATCGTCTGCGGTTTGATCAAGTGGCAGCCCGCCGGGGCGGCCAAAATACCCCGTGTCCCCGGCGGTTTTCCCGACGGTCGGGTCTGCGGGAACCCTCCATGGTGCAGGGCCGTCGCTGGATTTAAGCGTGGACAAGTCCCAGTCCTGCGTCTCGCTTTCCTGCGAGGCTGGCCCGCTTTGCACCCATACCCCGGATCTTTGGGCCAAACTGTCGCCCGGTGTATCGAATTCGCGCATCCAGACCCTCAAGCGCGGCCATTCCGGCGTGTCGGGCTGATCCGATTTCAACCAATGATCCCACCACTCCAGCGCCAGCTTTTGAAATCCGATGGCAGGCCCCGGGCTCCCGCGGTCGGGATAATGATGCCCCCACGGACCAACGACCCCCCAGACCAGGTCGGGGCGGGCATCAACCAAAGACATGACAGAATTGGAGTAGCGATCACTCCACCCTCCGACTGACAGGATCGGAACCGAAAGGGCATCTGCCGTGTGGACTACCGAGCCGTGACGCCAATAGTCACCACGCCCCTCCTCGCGCAGCCAGTTTTCCAAGGGAAATGTCAGGGTGTCGATCCGCTCTTTCCAAATCACTTTCCAATCTCGCCCGCGCGTCATTGTCGCCGCCAAAGGATACCACTAATCCTCCAACGAAGCCGCTATACGCGCTAGCTTACGTATCGGGCATTGCACAAAAAGGCATGCTGACCGGATGCTCATGTTGTACTTCGCCCGTATCTCAGTCCTGCACGCCTTCTCTGGCGGCACAAGTTTCGGCAGTCAGCTGTTGCGGGACCAACGCATTGGGTTGGGCGGTCGTGACCGAATGAGCCTCGAAAGCATAGACTGTGCCTCACTGAGCGCAGAATTCAAACGTTCGCATTGTTGCGCAGCTTGGGAATTGCGAGTCTCAGTATCGAATGTGCTGTTTGGGCGGCCTGCGTTTATCCAGTTCCAACAGGCGATAGCAGCGAACGGCAGCTGCGTGGCCTTGGAGGATAGATCAGCGATAGAGGCTGCATTTGCAGCGAGTTTCCGGAAAACGGGCAGCAACCGCAGCATCGAGGCTCGGGTGTGTGCGTCCGCTTTGGGCCAAACTTCTAGCTCGCTCACAGCTACAAAATTGGTCGCAGTTCGCTGAATGTGGTCCGGAAATGGAGCAGAATGATCGCTAGCATCAAATCAACTGGATCCTTTGTGCTAGAACACTCTATAGTGTTTGATGGCAGATTTCACCTTCAGTCATCGTCAATCGCGGGGGCATGAGCATGATCAGCAGGATTTTTCCTATCGCCACTGTTTTTTTGATCGCCATCTCCGGCGCTCTTGTGGCGCAGCAGGGCCCTCCACCCGTGACGGTGGCAAAACCGGTTGTGAAATCCATAGTTGAAGATGATGAATTTGTCGGTCGCTTCGGCGCCGCGGCTGACGTGGACGTTCGAGCGCGGGTTTCCGGTTTTCTGGACCAGGTGCATTTCAAGGACGGAACTCTCGTTGAACAGGGCGATTTGCTCTTTACGATCGACCAGCGTCAGTTTCGCACCGCATTAAGACAAGCCCGGGCACAGATCAGCATTGCTGAAGCAACAAGTGCCTTTACGACCGATCAGCTTGAACGTGCCGAGGCTTTGATCCGAAACGGCAACATCGCGGAAAGCGTGGTGGATCAACGTCGCGAAGCTTTTCTCGCGGCGCAAGGCGCACTGGAACAAGCACGAGCTGCCCTGGAATTGGCCGAGCTTGATCTGGAGTACTCGGAAATCCGAGCGCCAATGTCAGGACGTATCGACCAGGCCCGGGTTGATCCTGGGAACCTAGTCATCGCCCAAGACACACTGTTGACATCGATCGTTTCGACCGACCCGATTTATTTCTATTTCGACATAGATGAACGCTATTTTCTGGCATACGCGCGAGACGCGCGTGCCCGAGGATCCGTTTTGCAAGAAGGCGCCGACAATCTTCAAGTTCAGGTAACTGTGGCTGACCGAAGTATACCACCTCAGGGCGGAATACTGGATTTCTCGGAAAACCGCATTGACGATGAAACCGGCACGATGCGTGTACGTGCAGTTCTGCGCAACCCGGATGAGCTTTTGACACCCGGACTGTTCGGACGCGTCAATGTTCCGGGGTCGCTTCCCTATGAGGGCATTCTGATCCCGGATGAGGCGATTGCTTCCGATCAGAACCGAAGACTTGTCATGACAGTGGATGCTGAGGGCAATGTCACACCGAAGGAAATCCGACCGGGCCCCAGAATAGATGGCTACAGGGTCGTGCGTGAAGGTTTGGATGGGTCGGAGACGCTGGTGATCGAAGGTCTTGTTCGCGCCCGCCCGGGCACCGTCGTTGCTGCGGAAATAATCGAACTGCCACTGGTCGCAGAAAACTGATATGGGTCGTTTTTTTGTCACTCGCCCCATCTTTGCGATCGTTGTCGCGGTTGTGACAACGATCGTTGGGTTGCTGGCGTATTTCGAACTGCCCGTTGAGCAGTACCCGGAAATCGCCCCGCCATCGATTGTGGTTAGGGCGAGTTACCCCGGAGCAGACGCTGAAACGATTGCCGCTACGGTCGCGACCCCGTTGGAGCAAGAAATCAACGGTGTTGAGGGCATGCTCTACATGTCTTCCTATTCGACGGCTGACGGGTCTATGTCGCTGACGATAACGTTTGAACTGGGCACCAATCTCGACGCTGCTCAGGTTCTTGTCCAAAACCGCGTTTCTATCGCTGAACCGCGCCTTCCGCAGGAGGTCAGGGCGCTCGGCGTCACGACGAACAAGTCGTCACCCGATCTCATGATGGTCATACATATGCTCTCACCCGATGAGACTTTTGACCAACTTTATGTATCCAACTACGCCCGTTCGCGTGTCAGAGATCGCCTTGTGCGTCTTGATGGTGTTGGCGATCTGATTATTTTCGGTGAACGGGAGTTTTCGGCGCGCGTGTGGTTGGACCCGGACCGGCTTGGCTCGCTAGGATTGACGTCCGGAGATGTCGTCGCGGCGCTGCGCGAACAAAACGTTCAGGTTTCGGGCGGTTCCTTGGGATCACCGCCCAATGCGACCGACAGTGCCTTTCAAGTGACGCTCACAACGCAAGGTCGATTGGAAGATCCACGCCAATTCGGTCGGGTTATCGTCAAGTCGACTGACGACGGGCGCGTCGTACGAGTTAGGGATGTGGCGCGGGTTGAAATCGGAGCACGCTCCTACGTGACAAACTCGTACCTTAACAACAAACCGGCTGTGGCCCTTGGCATTTTCCAACGACCAGGTTCGAACGCATTGGCGTCGGCGGATGAGATTTTGGCGGTTGTAGAAGAGCTGTCACAGGATTTCCCATCCGGGCTTGAGTATCAGGTGGTCTACAACCCCACAGAATTCATCGAAGCCTCGGTGAACGCGGTCTATCGAACTTTGTTCGAAGCCGTATTGCTGGTTGTTATTGTGATCGTTGTTTTCCTTCAGAGCTGGCGAACGGCCATCATACCGTTGATCGCCATTCCCGTGTCACTTATCGGGACATTTGCCGTGATGCTGGCGCTTGGATACTCTCTGAATTTGCTAACGCTGTTCGGGCTTATTCTGGCGATCGGGATCGTCGTGGATGATGCCATCGTTGTGGTCGAAAACGTTGAGCGAAACATCAAAAACGGCATGTCTCCGAAGGATGCGTCCGCCCGCACCATGGACGAAGTCCAAAACGCGATCATCGGGACGACACTGGTTCTGATAGCTGTCTTTGTGCCAGCCGCTTTGGTTCCCGGAATTACCGGCCAATTCTACAGGCAATTTGCTGTGACGATTTCCGTCGCAACAGTTATTTCAACCATCAATTCACTTAGCCTGTCGCCGGCGATGGCTGCGGTGATCTTGAAGCCAAACTCCAGTGCACCAACACGAAATCCGCTGGCCTTTGTCACAGACCCACTTAGCAACGGGTTCAACAGGGGGTTTGACGCAATGGCGTCCGCTTATGGTCGGACCGTGCGCGCATTGTCTGGTTCAACCGGGATGCGCAGCATCGTCCTTTTGGTTTTTGCCGGATTGATGGGCGGAACATATTGGATCACGACAAAAGTACCGACCGGTTTCATCCCTGAAATGGACCAGGGGTACGCCATCGTTGTGGTGCAACTGCCAGATGGTGCAGCACTGGACCGGACCGACGATATCATCAAGCAAGCGACTGAGATAGCATTGGAAACACCCGGGGTCACAAATGCTGTGGCATTTGCGGGTTTCTCGGGGGCGACGTTTACCAATGCAAGCAATCAAGGTGTTATTTTTACCACCTTCGAGAGCTTCGAAAGCCGTCAGGAAAACGGGCTGACTGCAGGTGCTATTGTGGGCCAGCTTTTTGGCCGGATGCAGGCCCTGCGCGAAGCCTTTATCATCGCCATTGCACCTCCGGCGGTCCGCGGGGTCGGCACTGGTGGCGGTTTCAAGCTTCAGCTTCAGGAACTTGAAAGTGCAGACATGTCACGCGTGTTGCAATCTGCCTATGCTGTCATGGGCAGTGCAAGCCAGTCGGACAAGGTTCAGGGCGTGTTCACAACCTTTTCGTCCGGCTCACCGCAGCTGTACCTTGAGATCAATCGCGTTCGGGCACAAATGCTCAACGTCCCGATCGGCGAAATATTCGAAGCACTCTCAATCAACCTCGGGTCGGCCTATGTGAACGACTTTAATGCTTTCGGGCGTCTTTTTCAGGTACGCGCGCAGGCGGATGAGCCTTTCCGTCTGAACCAGAGTGATATTCGAAGTCTGCGAGTCCGTTCCGCAACAGGAGCTTTGGTTCCATTGGGCACCTTGGTTACAGTCCGCGAAACCGCGGGGCCCGCCTTGGTTCAGCGCTATAATCAACAGGTGTCTGTGCCGGTTCAGGGCTCGCCAGCACCCGGTGTGTCAACGGGTCAGGCATTGCTGGAGATGGAAGCACTCGCAGAAGCAGTCATGCCGCCAGGGTTGGATTTTGAATGGACCGAGCTTGCTTTGCAGGAACGAAATCAGGGCAACACGGCAGCATACATCTTTGCATTTTCAGTGCTGTTTGCCTTTCTGTTTCTTGCGGCGCTCTACGAAAGCTGGACACTTCCGATGGTCATTATTTTGATCGTTCCTCTCGCCGTCTTAGGCGCGATGCTGGGGGTGATGTTTCGAGGTATGGACAACAATATTCTGACGCAGGTTGGATTGATTGTTCTTGTGGGGCTTGCCGCAAAGAATGCCATTCTGATCGTGGAGTTCGCCAAACAAGCGCAGGAAGAACGTGGGTTGTCAGCGATTGATGCCGCTGTCGAAGCCAGCCAATTGCGCTTGCGGCCAATACTGATGACCGCATTCGCGTTTATACTCGGCGTTGTGCCCTTGATGATTGCAGTCGGCCCCGGTTCAGAGATGCGACAGGCTCTTGGTACGGCAGTATTCTTTGGCATGTCGGGCGTAACTCTGCTTGGGCTGTTTTTCACACCTGTTTTCTATGTGGCCATGCGCAAGGTTTTCCCGATGCGACAAGCCACAACGTAAGCCAATGGTGCAGTGATAGATGCCTTCGCGAGGCTCGCTGCGCAGGAAGCAGCATGCAAAACGTCGGTAGGTCTATTGCGGCGGCCCTAGTGCCAAGTGAATAGGTGAAAACCTCGAAATAGCCGCTAGGTCTTTTTATAGCGCTGAACGTCAGGAGAACTGCACATGGAGAGCCTTGCTGCCAATCTTCGCGAAATGACGCGAACGCCTTTGCATCAGAGCCATGTCGAGACCTTGAAAGCGTTGGGCACTGAAGTGAGTTTTGAGGCAGGCCAAATGATCGCTGAGGTTGGCGATCCAATGGACCGGTTTGTCTACATAGTCACAGGTCGTGTTGAGGTAATTGATCCACAAACGCGTGAGGCTTATCTACCCACGTCCCTTGGGCCGACGCAGTTCCTGGGAGAGATCGCATTTCTCAGCGGCGGGGTCTATTCGCTGCCGATGCGTGCGCGAGAGGACACGCACGTTATCTCTGTCCCGCGCGAGAAGATGCTGGACGCAATGTCGCGCATTCCGGAGATGTCAGATATCGTCATCACTGTCTTTTCCGCGCGCCGCCGCCGTCAAATCGAAGACAACGACAGTTCTCTGAAACTGATTGGCGCTGACCTGGATCGCAACATCCGTCAAGTCGAAGAGTTTGCTATCCGAAACAAAATCCCATTCCAAACGATGAATCTGGGTTCTAAGAATGCATGTGAGGTCGCGCAGGCCTGTCACCTGACAGGCCATCAACCGGCGGTAATCTTTGGCGACAGTCTTGTGGTCGACAACCCGACCCCAGCCAAGGTCGCCCGATTGCTCGGGCTTGAACAGTCTTACGATTGTCGAGAGGTCATAGATGTTTTGATTGTGGGAGGTGGCCCGGCCGGGGTCGCGGCGGCGGTCTACGCTGGTGCGGAAGGGCTGTCTGCGATTGTTGTGGAGGACCTCGCGGTTGGGGGGCAGGCTGGGACATCCAGTCGGATCGAGAATTACATGGGCTTTCCAACGGGCATTTCGGGTGCCGACCTTGTATGGCGAGGCGAAGTCCAAGCCATGAAATTTGGCACCCGATTTGTTCGCCCAAAACGGGCCACTCAATTGCAACGGCAATCTGATGGCGTGTTTTGTGTAACGCTGGATGATGGGCAAAAGCTAAGGGCACGTTCGATCGTAGTCGCCACGGGAGTGCAGTACCGGCGCCTGCCGTTGGACAGGTTGAAAGACTTTGAAGGTTTGGGCATCTACTATGCTGCGACAGAAATGGAAGCGCGTTATTGCAAGGGCGCAGAAGTCGTCGTCGTTGGGGGCGGAAACTCCGCGGGGCAGGCGGCGATGTACCTGTCGCGATCCGCAAAACATGTCCATGTACTGGTGCGAGGAGACAGCTTGGCTGCATCGATGTCCGATTACCTGCTGTCAAGGTTAGAGGCGGATTCGGCGGTCACCATCCACTACAAGTCCCAGCTAAAGACACTCCTCGGGGACAAATCCATGTCCAGGGTTATCATTGAGCGTGACGGATCAGACTGGCCACTCGATTGCAGCGCCGCTTTTGTAATGGTTGGGGCTGCACCCAACACCGAATGGCTTTCGCAGAGCTGCCAGCTGGACGCGCGCGGCTTTGTGGTCACGGGCAATGAGGCCAATGCCGGATCATCTTTCGCAACGTCTTGTCCCGGGATTTTTGCCGTGGGCGATGTGCGCGCAGGATCGGTCAAGCGCGTTGCCTCTGCGGTGGGTGAAGGGTCAGTTGTCATATCCCAAGCTTGGGAATACCTGCAAAACTGAATGTTTTTATCCGTATAAGAGCTACTTGGCTGTCCTGCCTAGGCTAGCCCGGTTACACCCAAACAGAGATTTTTCTTTGTCAACGCGGTCTCCAGTTGGGCCTTTATTGCTAGGCTGTTTTGGTCCTCAGCGGAGCCTGGGTCAAAAATAGATGCGCTTCATCCGCGTTTTGGCTCGTTGGTCAAGAAGGCATGAATGTCAGTCACGAGACACTTTGATATTGTGCAAATTAGAAGCAAAAGCCCCTGCGACCTGCGACGGCAGTGTTTGACTTAATTCCAATTCGGCGGAGCCAGTTTTGACCGAAATCGACGCGCAACAATTCGCAACGGAGGCCGAAAGAAGACTCACAAAGGCCGAGCAGCGCGGACTACGCTTGGCGATTGCCTGTCGCACCTTCATTACCGCTGCAGCATTTTTCTGGTATTTGGGTTCAACATTGTTGTTTCCTGAGTTCAGTGCGCGCCAAGTTACGACCTTCGCATTGTTCGCGTTCACTGCAATCGGCGTCGCCCATCTCTTATTGATTGGCACCAGCTATGACAGGGCCTGGATCAAGTACGTCGTTTACGCACTGGATTCATTGGCGATCTGTTCACTTTTTGCGCTCGTCCCCATCAGCAGGGCCGACGACGTACCGCAGATCATCGCGTTCCGTGCTTACGGAATATACTACCTTTTTCCAATAGTCGCTTTGTCGTGCCTCAGCCTTTCCTGGCGTCTTGTACTCTGGACTGGAGGCCTTTGCGTAGTTGGATGGTGGGCGGCATTCATTTGGGTCACGTTGCCGATGGAGCGGACACTGTCATGGGCAGATATGTCAGCGATGGCCACCCGCGAAACCTATGAGGCTGTGTTTCTTTCCATTGATTTCATCGGTCGCGGCAATCGCATCGAAGAAACCGGGATGCTGCTATTTGCGACGTGCATTTTAGCAATTGCCGTATTCAGAAGCCGAGCGGTCTTCTTTGCGCAAGTTGAAGCTGATCTGGAGCGCGGTCGCGAACGCGCAAAAAGACAACATGTCTCGGACCTTCTTAGCAAATACCTGCCGGAAGAAATCGCGAAGAAGCTCATTGACGACAACGCTCCGCTGAGGCCTCAGAAATCATTTGGTACGGCGCTCGTGTTGGATATTGCCGAGTTCACAAGATTTTCCTCACAGCATGATCCGGACGAAGTGATCAAACGCTTGGACCTCTTTCTCACGGACGCGACCGAGGAAGTTTCAGCCGAAAATGGGATCGTTATTTCTTATCTTGGCGATGGTTTTCTTGTCACATTCAACGCACCAGTCAAAGTCGCGCCTCCAGCGGATGCGGCGATAAGAACTGCAGAAGCCTTGCACGCGACCGCCGCCAGGCACGGGCTTTCAATTCGGATTGGCATCGCAAGCGGAGAGCTTGTCACAGGCACGATCGGGTCAGACATCCGCCAGTCGTTCACTGTGTACGGAGATCCCGTCAATCTTGCTTCTAGGTTAGAGGCCAAATGCAAAACGCTCGGCGCGGCGACTCTTTTTGATGCCGCAACCAATGACGCTCTATCGGGGATTGATAGGCTAGTGAGCTTTGGTTCGATTGAGATCGATGGTCTGGCCGAACCTGTCGCCGTATTTGGTGCTGACAAGTAGTATGTAAAGCTGTTTGGCTGTTTGCTCCGTGCGTCACCTTTTCGGTTACCGCAATCGAAAGCGCGCTCAATATGCAGAACAAGAAATTCTGTCAAATACATCCGCATAGCGGTCGAATAAAATTGAACTATGGCACAACTTCGGAAGTTAATTGCAAGCGGACATTCGAATTATATTTGTCAACGGCGACAAAGTCCCTCTTTACCGACCTCGGGCACGCGTCAATCTCGTAGGCACTGCCAATGGCGGGTTCAATGAAGCTGCATTGCGAAATGAACCGAAGCGCTGAATGGCTGGTATGGGCCGTGCGCTAGGAGAGAGTGTTCTGTCCGATCGGCCAAGTCCTAGCAAGACACACAGCGCCTGTTTCCAGGTTGCAAAGAGGCTCAATTGCTTTCTGTTTGACGCAGGCTTGAAGCGCTTGAACCGCCGAAACGCTCAAAAAGCGCAAAAAACACAGGGTGTTGAATTTAATAGGGGACGAGTCTCAACATTTAAGTCCCATTATTTTAGTGCTCCAACAATAGTGTCGGATCACCTAATTTGTGAGACTGCGGTTGAATCAAAATCAGTTACTTAAGGCTTTGAATTTTTGAGACTCCAGATTTCACTATTTTCTGGCCGAGCGATCGAGAAGCAGTCCTTCGTTTAATGCGCCGAGAATGTCGGGAACGAGCCCAAAGCGGGCTTTTAAATGACCGCTCTCTGCCCAAAAGCTAAGCGCGGGGGCGGACCCGGAATTACGTTTGTCGGTGCGCTGCATTACAGATTGTTCCGTGTTGGACTGTAGGTAGTCGCGCAACCTGCTCCAGCTCTTCTTTACTCGTCATAAAGTTCCACATCATGGGCGTAGCCACTACCGCGATTTGTATTTTTTGTGCTGTCCTGCCCAGAATGTTATTTTCGGTCGCGAACGCTCTTCCTTCGGCTTCCGCCGAGCCATCGGGTCCATGGCAACGTTCACAACGCAATCGGTCTGTCTCAGCTAGTCAAATCGATTCCCCTGCTACGACTTGAGGTGCAAAATCTTCACTCTGCGCTGTTGCCGGGAGAGCAAAGCTGACTGAAATGAGAAGTATGCTAGTAAGTACTTTCCACTTGGAGTGCCTCCTTCTTTTGATACTAAAGAACCATGCGAAAAACCCTGCGGTGCGGTAGCCATTTGACCTTGCTCTAACGCTCTCGCGGAGCGGACATCCGAGAGCAGTTGGGCTGGCTCGAAACTGAAAAGACATTGCAGGTTTCTGCTCTCAGCCCAAGGCCGTTTTCGAACTCCGCCGGGAAACCAGCAACGACCGAAAACGAAGCAACCCGAGACCAGCTTAGCCGTTTCCTGCCGTGGCACAGCTACCCTTTCGGGTTTCTCTTGGCACTGGTTCGAAAATGGTTCTTTGCCTCTTTTTCATAGTGCGAATCAATGGTAACCAAGCCGAAAACGAGGTTTTTCTATTGGCGAACTCTAGTTCTTGGACTCAACACGTTTCACATGGCATGTCGGAGTGTAAATCGGCAGGCGACGCTGCCGATACAACTTCAAGCGAACAAAAGTTAATTTCAGTGGTCATACCAGTTTTTAATGAAGAACTGTGTGTAGTTGAGACTCTTCAGAGGTTGAACGCTCTAAGAGATGGCATGGCCAAGAGAACTGATTTGGAATTCGTCTTGGTTAACGATGGTTCTTCTGACACGACTGGCCAAATAATCGCTGCAGAGGCCGCGCTGAATACGCACGTGAAGCTGGTCGAACTTAGTCGGAACTTCGGCCACCAGGTCGCGGTCACAGCTGGGCTTGACGCCGCAAGGGGCGATTATATTGCTATCATAGACGGCGACCTTCAGGACCCACCGGAATTAATCGAGCAAATGTATGAAATCGCGTTGGAAGGATATGATGTAGTCTATGGCCAAAGACGTGAAAGGTTAGGAGACACTTGGTTCAAAAAGGCTTCAGCTTCTGCGTTCTACCGACTGCTTAATGCACTTTCTGACACCCCGATCCCAAATGATACTGGCGATTTTCGACTGATTTCCAGGCGCGTGGCGATCGTTCTTTCTGACATGCGAGAACGAAATCGCTTCCTTCGTGGAATGGTGCCATGGGTTGGTTTCACCTCGTACGCGTTTCAATATGACCGTGATCAACGACGTGCGGGTACGACTAAATATCCACTTCGCAAGATGTTGGGTCTTGCGACCAATGCAATTACGTCATTCTCAAGCAAGCCTCTCTTGCTAGTCGTTCGCCTGGGATTGTTTATGTTGGGAATTGGAGCGTTCAGCGGCGTGTGCTTGCTCTGCCTTAAGCTCTTCACAACAACGGTTGTTCCAGGTATTACCTCAATTCTGATTTCAATTTTGGTCTTCAATGGTCTTCAGATCCTAATAATTGGGGTTGTCGGGACTTACGTTGCCAAGATGTTTGACGAAATCAAAGGCCGACCACTCTATGTTGTTAAGCGTACGATCAACATTTGAGAGGCTTCTCAGCTACTTCTGCGCGGTGACTGTCGGGTTTACTGCCGATGTCTTGGTGTTTCTCGCCCTTTCGAAGCTTGGCTGGCCTATTCTACCTGCAAATGCCGTGGGTTTTCTGATCGGTGCATCAGTAAACGTTCTGCTTATACGTAGGTTAGTATTTCGAGGTACGCCGGTTCCACGTCATTTGGATTTGCTATTCACTATTACCAGCAACGTGGCTATCATGTTGCTGGGCTCTTTGATCATCTGGACATTGTCGTTGAAGTTTGGTTTATCCCTACTCACTGCGAAGTTTGTGGCAAACGGCTGCACGCTCATATTGAACTTCGCGATAAGAACTCTTCTCGAACGGTATTGGCCTTGTTCTCAGATCTCTCGAAAAAAACCCTAGCGCGCGCCGCACTTCTTCAAGATGCGCCGGTCTATGTGCAGTTCTATGTCACTGCTCGCTGTAACCTGACCTGCGAACAATGCAATATTATCTACGCGAATGCAGATGTGCGCGAAGTGACAATCGACGAAGTTGAACGGATCGCGGACAATTTCGCTGAGATGGGCGTCGCTATCGTGCTTCTTACTGGAGGTGAGCCGTTTGCCCGCCGCGACCTTGCCAAGGTCATCCATGCTTTCGAAAGCCGCGGCGTTCATGTTCGGATGCAGACCAACGGTTTCGCGTCCGAAGACCGTATTGCTGAGGCCATAGAGGCTGGCGGTCGAGATATCTCGATTTCGCTCGACAGCCTGCATGGTGCGCAACAAGATCGCATCAATGGTGATTTCGACGAAAGTTGGCACCAAGCCCTAAAGGCGATCGCGGCGTTCACGCAGTATCTTCCCAAGCACAACAGTTTCGCGTCTTTAGGATGCGTGATGCAACCCTCTAACCTGTCGGACATCGAAGATGTAGTTCGCTTCGGGACAGAGATCTCGTGGTTCACGTCGCTTGTCCCGGCCCATGTCAGCAGTTTCGGACGCCCACGCGGGTTTCGCACGTTTGACCAAAGCCTGCGCTTCCGGCCCGAAGAACTGGGCGAAGCGGACAAGTTGCTCGATCGAATTCGCAAAATGCGCAAAGAGGGTTTTCTGCTTTATGATAGCGATCAGTATATCGACGATATAAAGCGCTTTATTCGCGGCGAGGCGACCACGTGGAGAAACAAGAACAAAGGTGTTTGCGACTCACCTAACTTGTATTTCGCGCTACTACCGAACGGAAACTTTGCACCATGCTGTGATTTCCGTTTGCCGACGAAGTATCCCGCATACGACCCGCATTTCCCAAAAACCTACCGAGAAGCCGCTTTCCGCAAGGAAGTGCATAAAGTGGTCAGTGAATGCGATGGTTGCATGTATGGCAGTTACCCCGAGATAACCATCTCCATGCGTTTCATGGCTGCCAAGTTGCAAAGGGTTCAGACATTTCTCACTTCACCGCCCGAGAAGAAATGGCCTGTTACTTACGAAGAGCTGTTGGAAAAAGCCGAGCGCATACGTAATGAAAAACGCGAGAGACCGCAATCCCGTCAGCTCCCAGAAAAGAAAGCTCAAGTAAGTGCCTAAAAAGATCCGTTTTGAGGCTTTCAAGTATCGTTTCCTCATCGAAGCCGAAAAGCATCCCATGACGCAAGGAATGAAAGCTTCCTCGGCATGGGACATATTCGTGGACGAGCTTGAATTTGCATACGACGCCGGAGATGTGGTCATCACCCACCCTTCATATCCGGGTCTCTGCGAACGCGTAGCGTTGAACGAGGCAGTCCTCTACAAGCGCGGCGACAACGAAATTGCGATCAGCAAACAAGAGACCGCAGGTCTCAGATTTGCTAACGACAAAGTGCAAGACGAAAACGAAGACTTTTTTCGCAATGTACTTGTGAAGGTCGGTATTGCTTCAGGGTTTGAGGAACAGGCCGGTGAAGAAGCCCGGATCGAAGCGGAACGCGAGTTTCACGATGCTTGGGCCGCCAGCGAGGATCTGTCCAAGATTGATGTAAGGCTTGCCAACGAAGCCTGCACGGCTCCGGAGATGCGGCACATCGCAAAAAAACTTGGGGACCTATCGGGCAAAACGGTGCTTGATCTAGGGTGCGGACTTGGCGAGGTGAGCGTCTATTTCGCGACCCTCGGTGCTGAGGTGACTGCCTCTGATCTATCTGCAGGAATGTGCGAGGCTGCCAGCCGACTGGCTCAGATCAATGGGGTTTCGATCAATACCCATGTTGCGTCATCCGAGTCGCTTGGACTTCCGGAGGACGCAAAATTCGACGTGATTTATGCGGGCAATATGCTCCACCATGTCGACATTGATGCCACCCTCGCGCAAGCCTTGCCCCATCTCAAGGAAGACGGCACATTTGTCAGCTGGGATCCTGTTGCCTACAATCCGGTCATAAACGTTTATCGTCGGATGGCCATGGAGGTCCGGACGGACGACGAGCATCCACTCACCAGAGCTGACGTCGCAAATATCATTAAGCACTTTGAACGCAGCGAAACCCGGTTTTACTGGCTTTCAACCCTTGTGATCTTCATTATTATGGCGGTTTTTCAGCGACGAGATCCAAACAAAGAAAGATACTGGAAAGCCGTAGTGCAAGAGGCGCCGAAATGGGAGCGGCTCTACACGCCTCTGGAGCGCTTTGACACGCTCTTGATGAGGTTTCTTCCGCCGCTGCGCTGGCTATGCTGGAATGTCGTAGTGATTGCGCGAAATCCACGGGCCAAGTGATGCAAGAAAAGGGCGCTGCGTCGAGAAGTTCTCAATTTGGAGCGGTTCACGACGACCAAGCAGCCCCAGATCGTCATCAATCACTGGCTCAAGCAATACAATCACGCCCGCCCTCATCAGGCGTCCAACAGTTCCAAAAACCTTACTAGAAAAACCGACTGATTAGTGGCCCAAGAACAGGAGGCTGTACAGTCGATCGCGGTCCACGTGTGAAGAGGTAACTACGTGACCATCGGTTTGGCAATGCTCAAAACTGACTAACACCGTGCGGTGATAGAAAGAATTCTGGCATCTTCGGAGACTCAAGAGGCCAAGGTCTTCTTCTTTCAGCCGAGATCGATTGGGGCAAAAAAATATAGCACCCAAGCTACCTCCTTCAGTTCAGTCGAGATGTGTAGACGTTAATAGCGGCGCAAATAGGTAATTCGACTTGTTTCTCGTTTCACAATGCACACCTCAAGTAAGGTCGAATTCCAGCTTCGGTTGCTGGGGTGGCCTGCTGAACAACAACACCGACAAGATCGTCATTTTCCCCAAGCGATGGCTTCCGGGCGAGGAACGCGGCCCTTAACTGGAAGGTTGCGATGACGCGCATGTGACTATCCTGGCTTTGAGAAGATAGAAAACTTCTCTTCGGCATAACGTAAATCTGAATTTCTTGAGGCTTGGCGAAACAGTTTCGCTTACTGGCAGAAGGTATATGCGACGGCATCGGACATTCCTGGGAACACCGCTTCAAACTCTACACTACCACGTTCGCACTCCAAACTGTTGGCCTTTGCAATATGCGATGTGATCTCCTCTTTGGTTCGAGTGCGCTCCTCCAAAGTCGCGTGGTCCTCCAAGTTTAAAATAAACTTTGGAGACTTTGAACCAATACACTCAATCAGAGCGCCAGCTATCTGGGGGTCGCTGACGAAATGATTGTAGATCATGCAAGTTTCGGGCTTTGCTTCCAGTACGGCATAGATTCCTGGAAAACCGCTCAGAATAAGGCCTCCTTGTCCTTCGGTCTTCCCTTCAAATTCTTTTTGAAATGCCTCAATCACCGGAACTTTCTCGTTACTTACCAAGATGCCTTTGAAGATGCTCACGTCGGTAAAGCTGCGTCCCACGAAAAATGTCGAAGGATCTCGATAGGGCGTGAGCTGCCAAAGTGTTAGGTAGATCGATAAGACACCGAAGAGCAGCGCGTGGGGCATCCATCTCCCCGCACCACGCTCAGCCCGTATGCCCAATGTCGCAAGGGCAGTTGCAATTGGGAGCAGGATCATCATCGCGGCAACACCCGCGATCACGCCTCCGCTGCTTGTTCCGGCGAACGCCGTGAACTGGCAAATAGCAACAATGCCCACCGCTCGAACTGGCCACTCGCTGGACCCGTTAGAACGTGCTGCAGTCCGCGCTGTGAATTGTGCAACAGCGCACAGCACAGGCCATCCCGCCAAGGTGTCAGTTCTAGGTCCGGGATATGGCAAACCAGCGGCCCGAAACTCAAGGATGTCGTGCACAATAGCAAACAGGAACAGGCAGGTCAGACAGAACAGGACAACCAAGAGGAGATTTCGCAATCCTCTCGGGGCGGGCGCAAAAAGAGCAGCAAGCATCAAAAGAAGGATAGCAAGATAGTCGCGTTGCATTTCGCGATCTGTCCAAAAACTTCCAACTGAAAAGCCTGAACTAAACCGTAGAGAACGCATAACGTCCTCAAAATCTGTAAGCGAAAGTATGACAGCCAATCCCAACGCACCGAAAAGCAACCCAAAACCGATCACTCGGAGAAGCGGATCAAACTGCTTGGACACCAAAAGGTAGATCAATAGGATTGCTGCCATTACCAAACCGGCGACAGGATAGGCTACGCCGGCCACCACAATCGTAGCGGCCCACCACCACGGCCTGACGGTCTTGGGCGATGCGAAGAGTAAAGCAAAAACAATCCACATCGCTTGAGCTACTGTGTTGTAGCTAACAGCAAAAATAGAATGGTGGGTTACCGCAAAACTCAATGCGACCGCCGCCAGAAGTGCGTTGGAGGGCTCTAGACCCAGACCGACAAGCCTGCGGCAACAAAACCAGCAAAGAAAAATTAACCCGATCACACAGAGCGCTCGTCCGAACAAAATAATACCCGTGTCACCGAACGCGAAAAGGTACGCCTTAAAGAACGGGAGAACGAAAACATAAACAAGTTGCTGGATATACAGATCGTTTGAAAAGAAACGGTTCGTTTCGGCGAGTCCAATGGCTTGGTAATAGTATTGGATTTCGTCTGTGAAATCTAAGCCGATCAAACTCCGCATAGTCAAAAGACAAAGGAATGCTCCTAGAAAAATGAAGAACTTTACCTTTTCTAGGTTTTTGCAGTCGCCTAACCCTTTCATTTGTATAGCCGCCGATATTGAAGTTTTTTTAAGATCACAGAAGAACCGCCGCTTTCTTTTTTATGGATCACACAGTCACTGGTCGAATACGCCTTCGCTTTGCACCCTAGAGAGGATTCAAGCAACCCTTTTCGAACTAGTTTCGAGAGAAGTTAGGACCTTGGAGGGCATCTGCGCGATGGAAGGAAGTGGCTATTCCGGTCATGGGTTGCCCCGCTTGCGGTCATTGCTGGTTTCCCGTCGAAATTGGACAGCTGCCTTGGGCGGGCAGCAGCGGTCCATGCTGCCGAGTCCAAAAGCGGCCTTGTCCCGCGTCTTACCTGTTCATAAGGCGTGCAGCTAATTTCGATCCATACAAACCAGCCTTTGGTGCAGATCGCGGCGAATGTGTCAGGAGAGCCCAGAACCACTGATGCTGCGTGACGCATGTATGACTGGTTCGCGGAACTCATTGGCTTTTTCGGCAGATTAGTCACCTGCAAGCGGCGGGTTTTACCTTACATCCGGGAACTGTAAAGCTTTCGAGCAAGGCACGTGGCCGGGCGGCCCGATTTCGAGGCATTTGGGGCGCGTGGATTTTACGAACAATAAGGCGGATGGGTCATACCTGACTGGAACGTACGGTTGGTTATCAGCTTGTTAACTGCAGTGGCGGAAGCTTTCATTGAATTTCTTCTACGCTCAGGCTCCCATGATAGTCGATCAATACCTTTGCCGAAAAGCCTTTCAGGAATATCTTAGAAAAGGCACCCCGATTATGTGGTCGATCAAGCAAGAGCGACCAACAACGCATTACATTTGGCGAACACGCCGCGGTGGCAGACGCCACTGCGGATCTGCTTCGCAGCTCTGCCCGGATGCTACGAAGATCGTTATAGGATGGAGCTATGATGTCTTTTGCAAGAGGTCTTTTGATGACCTGCAGCGCGACGTTCGGCTCATCACGGCCGATTTGCCAAACAGAATCTCTGAGGTAGCGATAGGCTGTCTCTCCCCTTGGACTTCCGGTGCCCCAGCTCGACCGAAGAGGAACGACGGGCCAATGCGGGCGATATGCAAGTTGCAGTTGCTCAATTTTCTCAGCCGACAGCGTCGACCAAATGTCATCTCCCTGCCGACCGCGGTCCCGACGACGCTCCAACCAGAAGACAAGGTTGGGTTCCCGGATCACGTAGTCCCAGACTTCGGGGTTGATCTCTTCGGCAAACCAAAAATCCCGCATGAACCAAAGTTGCCGCTGCTATTCGTGCCGATGGGGCAGCATGCCTATCCCAGGGCGACACAGCGATCTCGGATCAGAGAAAGGAGGGCCTCGCGATCTCCAAAACTCGCGGTCATATCGAAGAGTTTTTCGAGGGTATGGATCGCAAGTCCTGAAAATCGCCGAAGCCATTCAAGCGGAAGTGTGGCTCTGAGGTGGTGCATTGGCTCGCGCTGCAGGATATGCAGATCACAGAAACCGCCAGGTACTTCCAGCGCGGGCTCAAGATAAACCCGCGCATAGGCCTCGCGCTCGTTAGGGAGCGCTAAGCCAATCGCTGAACTTCCGTGTGGAATTCCTCTTGCTCGCCGTCTGCATAGGTGTCGTGACCGCCGGTGTCGGGTAGGATGGCAAGCGCCACCTCGTGGGCCACCCCATCCAAGGTGCCAGTGGCGCGATATTCCGCAAGAGCCCCGGCTAGGATGTGATTTCGTTGCCGACCAACATGCCCATGACTGGAATGGCGATGCAACGCTCCAAACGGTTTGGGATCAGATCATCTCCTATGAGCAGTTCCTACTGAAGGTCATGAAGCAGAGGACAGTGCGATCGAAGAGACAGCGCCTTGTCTCCGAGTTCCGCGGACTACTCGATCTTCTGCTCAGCACTCAAAAACCAAATGACCTGCGTCCGGTTGATGTGCTCGACAGCGCGCATTTTCCATCACCGGCCAAGCTGGGCTTCGCAACCCGTCAGTTGACGCAGCCATGTCACATCTGTCATCTGGTGGAAAGTCGTAAGGCTCTAGCAATCGTGATTTGCATGCTCGAAGATAAAGTTGAAGGATACGGATTCGACTCAGGAGCATCACCTATGCATCGAATCCGAGAGTTGATGTACCGCGATACCTTTGGCTGGTTTGAACAACACATCCTCAACATCGCCAGGCTCGCGCTTCCAATCTGAAGGGCCAGGGTTCTGGAATTTCTCTGTTGATCGAGTCCCAAAATTGGAGTCTCCTTTTTAAGGGAACTTAACAAATAGGCGCTTTCTCTATCGATTATCTAATAATAATGATTATGTTATTTATTGGACGCTTTAGGCATAGATTTGCGCAAAGCTAAAACCTCATGGTCTGGCCCGACGTTGACCCCTTGCTAAAAAAGGCGCGTAAAGCTTCCCTAACCCAAGAAGGTGGCAGGTCGTTGCAAAAATCTGCCATAAGTTGTCAGGCAAGCACTTAAATTAATACTATAAGATCGGCCAGCAGACTATGCCATCCGTTGCGGACATCGATCTGGATGCTCCAGGTCTCGCATTTTCTAGCCTTTTAAGACTAGCGAATCCGAAGAGGATCAAGACACTTCTACCCAACGAAATACTCGAGGTCATGGACGGGTTGGAGCCTGGTTTCAGTGATTCCGGCAAACTAACCGAACTCGCGGTTAAGATGTTGGATCCAGCTGCTACGCTTCAGGATGATACGTTGCGTTCAGAGATTATTTCGTTGATGCCGCTTAAGAAAGCGCGGGAGCTCTGCTCGAAACTCGGTAGTTTAGAGGGGCGCAACCCGTTTGATGAACTGACGAACGATTGTCTGTTTCATACAAACGGTTTGGGAATGCGACTAACTTATGTCGACGAAAGACACTCCCGTCGGGGGACTAGTGGACGCCATTTGTTGCCTGCTAAACATTCGCGGTAAGGGTCATAGGCGGGGCGCTTCAAGAGGACATAGAGGCTGACAGATCTACAGAGTCGAATGGTTTTGGACTGTCTCAACAACTTTGTCATGCGCGCCGACAGTGATCCAAGCCTCATATTGCGACATAAACACCTGACCGTTTAACTGATCAAGGAAATGAGATCGTTCCAGCCTGTCCATAACCGGCCCCTTGACCTCGGACAGATGCAGACCGACGCCCATATCAGACAGGCGTTGGTTGATCGCCTCAAGACTTTCCAACGCGGAATAATCAACTTCGTTCACCGCAGAAAACATCAAGATCACATGACTAACACTGCCTCCTTCAGGCACACGGTGCTGGATCAGATCTTCCAGAAACCGTGCGTTGACGAAATACAGGCTTTCATCCACGCGTAGGGTCACGACGGAAGGGATCGTCTCAACCTCGTGACGTAGAATGTTGCGGAAATGCTGTGTGTCGGGCACAAGCCCGACCTCGGCCACATGCGGGCGCGAAGTCTTGTAAAGGTGCAGTAGGATCGAGGTTCCCACGCCAGAGGCGACCCCCACCTCGACCCCCAACCCCAACGTAAGGCCAATGGTTGCGGCGACTGCAACAAAATCTGCACGAGAATAGACCCATGTCTTTTTCAGAACTGAAAAATCCACAAGACTGAGAACGGCAACGATGATCGTTGCTGCCAAAGTGGCCTTGGGCAGGAAATAAACCAACGGGGTCAGTGCAAACGCGGCAATAGCAAGGCCAACGGCCGTGAATGCACCGGCAGCCGGTGTTTCCGCTCCGGCATCAAAATTGACAACCGAACGCGCAAATCCACCCGTAACCGGATAGCCCCCTGTAAACGCTGCCCCCAGATTGGCCGCGCCCAAACCAATCAACTCCTGATCCGGATCGATCCGCTGGCGTTTTTTTGCAGCAAGTGTCTGCGCGACCGAGACACTTTCGACGAATCCGATGATCGAAATCAGGATCGCAGGAGCGATCAACTCTCCTACAAGATCGAAGGAAAGATCAGGCATTGTGAACGGAGGCAAGCCCTGTGGCACCGTCCCTACAATCTGCACCCCTTGAGCATTCAGGCCCAAAGCCCAGACGGAAACAGTTGTGGCGACCACGGCGGCGACAGGCCCGGCTTTCGTCAGAATGTCGGCAAGAACCGGCCCTGCCCCCAAGAACCCAAGAAAATGTTTGAGGTGCTTGCGCACCCAGAACAAAAAGCCGGTGGCAAGGCTTCCGATTGCCAGCGTCACCCAATTTGTCTCAGGCAAATGGGGAAGGATTGATCCGATCATTTCAGGCAGTGTGTGCCCATGCGCATCGACCCCCAGAATGTGCCTGAGTTGACTGGTCGCAATCAAAACGCCCGAGGCTGTGATAAACCCGGCAATCACCGGGTGGCTGAGGAAATTGGCCATGAACCCCAACCGCATCACGCCCATAAGCACCAGAAACGCGCCAGACAGAAAGGCCAAGGTCAGGGCTGCGACGGCATAACCTGCAGTGCCCTGCTCAGCCACCTGCCCGATCGCGGTGGCCGTCAAAAGCGACACCACCGCAACCGGTCCGACGGCCAGCGCGCGGCTTGTCCCGAAGATCGCATAAAGCACAATCGGAACAATCGACGCGTATATGCCGGCCTCGGGCGGCAATCCTGCCAACAGAGCGTAGGCAAGCGATTGCGGGATCAGCATGATCGTCACGATCAAGGCCGCAATCAGGTCGTTGGAAAATGCGCCGCGCGTATAGTTCCGGCCCCAATCGAGAATGGGGACAAATCGGCTAAGATGGTTGATCATCTGAGGTCTTCCGATGCGCAGGGCTATTCCGGGGCCACGTTCAGTTTTTCCGGATGCGCCATCCATTCCTTGCCACGCAGCATTGCCTTCCAATAGATCGGCGGCAGCACGCTTTCCTTCAGAAACCACGCCAAACGACTGGGTTTAGTGCCATCTAACAGAAATCGCGGAAAACTGGGCTTGAGCGCTCCACCATAGCCGAACTCTGCCAAGACGATCTTGCCGCGTTCGACGGTCAGCGGGCACGAGCCATAGCCGTCATATTGCGCCGTAGCAGACCGACCTGCGATGTCAGCCACGATGTTTTCCGCCACAGTGGGCGCCTGCTTGCGTGCTGCCGCCGCTGTTTTGGCATTCGGCGCATTCATCACATCGCCCAGGGACCAGATATTGTCAAAGCTCTTGTGCCTTAGCGTGGCCTGATCGACATCGACCCACCCAGCCGCATCCGCAAGCGGTGACACCCGCACAAAATCCGGAGCGGTCTGCGGTGGGCAGACATGGATCATGTCGAATCCCACTTCAACCCTGCGCTGTTCACTATCTGGTTGGGTCACCTCGAACACCGCCGTCTTTGCAGGCCCGTCGATGGCAACGAGGTTGTAGAAAAAGTTCAACGAAGCGTCGTATTTTTCTACATAGCGTTCCAGCGCCGGGACATAGTCTTTGACGCCAAACAGCACTCCACCGGCGTTCATGAACTGGATGTCAATGTCGCTCAGTACGCCCCGCCGAGACCACGCGTCGCCGGATAGGTACATGGCCTTTTGCGGCGCACCGGCACATTTGATTGGCATCGGAGGCTGGGTAAAAATTGCTCTGCCCTTTTGCATCTCTCGCACCAACTGCCACGTACATGGGGCAAGATCATAGCGATAGTTCGAGGTTACGCCGTTGCGACCAAGAGTTTCCTCCAACCCCTCGACCTTGCCCCAATCCAGCTTCAGACCCGGGCAGACGACAAGTCGGTCGTATTTCACCACTCGGCAACCATCCAAAACGACGGCGTTGCTTTCCGGCTCAAACGCGGCGACGGCCGCCTTGATCCAATGCACGCCTTTGGGAATCAGACTGCCCATGGTCTTGGCCGTCGTCTGGGCATCAAAGATACCGCCACCCACCATGGTCCAACCGGGCTGATAGTAGTGAACATCTGCTGGATCAATGACGGCAATATCCAGATCGGGTTGCCGCGATTTCAGACTGGCTGCGACCGAGATCCCACCTGCCCCCGCGCCGACAATAACAACCTGAAAATGGGCGTCGCCCGTATCTGTTGGGGTCTTGCCGCCATTTGCGATCCGGCGGGCCACGCCGTTCATGTCGTAGCCCGCTGCCTTGGTGGCTGTCAGGATTTCGGCAATCGGCCGTTTTATAGCCTCGTGAAACGACCACAGCATCGCCGAGCGTGTCCCGGTGCGACAATAGGCAAACACCGGGCGTTGCAGGTCCTCAAGCGCTGCGCCAAACGCCTCGACATCCTGATCCGTCACCATGCCTGATTGCACGGGAACATAGCGGGCCTTGATCCCTGCGGCCCTGGCTGCGGCGGCGATTTCCTTGAACGTGGGCTGATCCGCCCCTTCGCCATCCGGCCGGTTACAGATGATCGCGCGGAAACCCTGCGCAGCGATTGTCCCGACATCCTCGACAGAGATCTGAGGACTGACGGTGAATTTGGGTGATAACGTGCGAAACTCCATTTCTGCTCTCCTTCTGGCCCTTTAGAGGGCGTTTACAGGCACTTTGAGCATCGGGTTGCCGTCGGGATCCTTGGGCACCTCGCCTGCTCTCATGTTGACCTGCAGTGAAGGGATAATGAGGTTTGGCATCGCCAGCGTTGCATCACGTTCGGTGCGGAACTTGACGAATTCTTCCTTTGTCTTGCCGCCGCCAACATGGATATTGTGGGCCTTTTCCTCGGCTACGCTGGTTTCCCAGGCAATATCGCGCCCGTTCGGCCCATAGTCGTGGCACATGAACAGACGCGTCTCATCCGGCAATGCCAGAACTTTCTGGATCGAGTCATATAAAACGCTTGCGTCGCCGCCCGGAAAATCGGCCCGGGCGGAGCCGCCATCCGGCATGAACAGCGTATCCCCAACAAAGGCCGCATCACCCATGACATGAACCATGCAGGCTGGCGTGTGTCCGGGCGTGTACATGGCGTAGGCCTGCATATTGCCAATCATATAGGTGTCGCCATCTTCGAACAGAGCATCGAATTGCGAGCCGTCTCGTTGGAACTCGGTTCCTTCGTTAAAGACCTTGCCGAACGTGTCCTGCACTATGGTGATTTTGGAGCCGACCCCGATCTTGCCACCGAGTTTTTCCTGAATATACGGCGCAGCGGACAGATGATCGGCATGCACATGGGTTTCGATAATCCACTCCAGCTGAAGGCACCTGTCGATCACAGTTCGGATCAGTTCATCCGCGTGGTCGAAAGTGATACGCCCGGCCGCGTAGTCGATACCCATGACACTGTCGACGATCGCGCAAGCGCTCGAATCCGGGTCTTTCACGATGTAGCTGATCGTGTTCGTTGAAGCGTCAAAGAACGCAAATACGTCTGGCTTGATCGCCATGTTTACGGGGTAAGTGGCCATATCTTGTCTCCTCCGGGTCTCAATTCAGGTATCTGTTTGCAAATCAGGAGCCAGCGCCGCCTGCAGGCCCTTGGCGAGGGAAATGCCCACAATCAAGGCACCGACGAAAGCAAAGACCTCCCATCGGCCCGTGCCCAGTGCGGGCAATGCGCCGCCGGGGCAGAATCCGGCGATGCCCCAACCGATGCCGAACAAGGCGGACCCACCGACGAGCTTGACGTCGATCTTTCGCGCCGATGGCAAATGAAACGCAGGTTCAAGCACGGGTGCGGCGCGGCCGAAGACCATCTTGTAGCCGACAAAGGTGGTTATCAGTGCACCTCCCATGACAAAGATCAGGGACGGGTCCCAGGCACCAAACAGGTCGAAGAAATTCAGCACCTTGGCTGGGTTCGCCATGCCGGAAAGCGAGATTCCAACACCGAAGACCAGACCGATCAAATAGGTTGAGATGAGTTTCACGCTTTATCCTCCGAAAACGTGGCGTGTGACGAAAACCGTGGCAAAGGCGAACAGCATGAACGTTGCTGTGGCTGTGATCGAGCGTACGCTTAGTCTCGCCATTCCACACACACCGTGGCCCGAGGTGCAGCCGCCGCCCAGGGTCACACCGACACCGACAATCACACCGCCCAGAACAAACGCGGCAGTGGAGACCGGCACCTGTACCTGAGGCATCTGCCCAGACACTACCCACCCCACCAAGGGGCCGGTTGCCATGCCGGCCAACAACGCAGCGCGCCAAGTAAAATCACTGGACGATGCAGGCCGCAACAGCCCGGCCAAAACACCGGTTGCCCCCATCACGCGCCCAATCAGCAACATCAGCAGAACCGAGGCCACTCCAATCAGAACGCCGCCCGTCAGCGACGCCCAAGGGGTAAATGCCGTCTCGATCATCAGCAGTTCTGACAGGTCTTGAGGCCAACGATGCGATAGAGCGGGCAGTTGCCGACAAAGGCGGTAAGGGTGAACACACCCGCCACGATCAGCGCTAGCCAGAACAGGAGTCCCGCCCCCAGCACGCTCGTGCCCAAAGCCATGTATAAAAGCATCGCAGCAATCAAAATGCGCAAAACGCGGTCAAGTTTGCCCATATTTGTGGTCATGTCACACTCCATCGGGAATCGATGAAATGACAATTGCACAGCGCAGCTCACAGCTTTGGTGACATGGTCACCAAACTGCCGAAGCAAATTCAAAGTTTGAGTTCAGACCTCGGGCGTCGCCGATCTTGCTAGGCGTTCCAGCCCCTCGCGGTCGGTCAGGCAGACTTCGCCACGCGACTGTTCCACCCAGCCGCGGCGCTGGAATTCCGCCAAGGTACGCGAGATCACTTCGCGCGCCGTGCCCAGCTCTGTGCCCAACACTGCATGCGTTGCGTGTACGGTTTCGCCTACCCCTGCCAGCTCTAGCAGCCGCGAGGCCAGCCGTACGTCCATACGCTTGAACACGATATCGTCGATCAAAGTAAAGAGATCGGTGATCCGGCGTGAGTAAGCTGAAAAGACGAACTCGCGAAACACAGGGGATTTCGCAACCAGATCGTCGAACGTTTGGCGCGGGATAGCTACCGCTGAAACGTCTGTCTCGGCAATGCCGTCGGCGGAATAGTCTTCGAAGGCCAGCATACACGCCGTGGTCAGCACACAGCTTTCACCGGCGTGAACACGGTAGAGGAACACCTCGCGCCCGGTCTCAGATTTCTGCTGAACCCGGACGGTTCCCTCCAGCAGTAGCAATAGATTGTCAGCCGTTTGGCCAGGCGCGAATATCTGCGTGCCAGCGGGAACGTTGACGATCTGACTGCCGCTGATCAGGTCGGCGCGCACAGTATCCGGTAAGCGGCTGAGACCTTTGAACTTATCAATCCAAGAGTGTTGCATAGCCGAAAATCCTACCATTTTGCTTGCCGCAGCAATTGTGTCAGAACGGCGCTGTTGTTCAATGCGATATCTTGAATGTGAGGCGAACAACCGCGTTCTGAAAGATGCCATTCCTGTCACATGGCATTTCCCCGTGCTGGAATAGAATTGGGCTGCGTGGCTGGAGGTGGTGAACCCCCGCCCGCTTATCGCTCAGCAGTGTTTTTAAGCGATGCCATCAGGTTATGAAACTTCTCGCCTTGAACTGCGACATGGGAACGAAGGGCATTGGCAGTATCGTCCGCCAAACCGTCCTCAAGAGCGCGAACGATGTCCTCATGTTCGGACATCGACTGCGCCATACGGCCACGAAATCGAAGCTGTTGCCGCCGGAAAGGTTTGAGGCGCCGATGCAGTTTGGAGGCCTCTTGTTCCAGAAACGAATTCCCGGATTGCTTATAGATAATTCGATGAAACCGTTCGTTTTCGAGGTAGTACGTGTCTGGATCACCGGCATCGACGGCCTGCTGACATCTCGCGTTGGCGTCCGTCAGATCTTTCAAAGCCTCCTCGGAGATACGCATAGCGGCAAGTCGGCCGCAGACAGCTTCGAGCTCGGCCATGACCTCGAACATCTCCATCAGTTCTACCGGACCCGGCTGTCGCACAAAAGCACCACGGCGCGGAATGAGGTCGACCAAGCCCGACAGCGCAAGTCGTTGAAATGCTTCTCTAAGTGGTGTTCTCGAGACACCAAACTGTTCAGCCAGTTTGACCTCATCCAGACGATCGCCATCTGAGAATGTACCGTCAAAGATCAACTCTTCCAGTTCCTGGGCGATATTATCGGCAAGTCGTAAGTCCATAGGATTATGTATAGGACTCAATTTGCGAAAAATTCAAGAGCAATGATCTTGTATACAAAAACGTTGACTAAAAAACAGAACCGGCTTAAGCATACCCTGACCCCGGTACGCCGGGTCGAACCAGGGAGGAAATAATGAAAACCATTTTTAAGACAGCCGTTGCTATAGCAGCGCTTGTATCTGCTGGCACGCTTGTATCCGCAAAAGAGCTGCGCCTGTCGCACCAGTGGTCCAACAAGGACATCCGTCACCAGGTCGCCCAGATCGTGGCCGATGAGGTTGCCGCCGCCGATGTTGATCTGGAGATTAAGATTTTCGGCTCAAAATCGCTGTTCAAACCGCGCGAGCAGTACAAGCCGCTCAGCCGAGGTCAGCTGGACATGACCGTTCTGCCGCTCAGCTATGCCGGTGGTCAGCAGCCCGCCTATAACCTGACTTTAATGCCCGGTCTGGTGAAAAACCACGATCACGCAGCGCGTCTCTCCGACTCTCCCTTCATGGAAGCGTTGGAAGAGAAGATGGCCGAGGATGACGTGATGGTTCTGGTCCATGGCTATCTGGCCGGTGGCTTTGCCGGAAAGGACAAGTGCATCACCAAGCCCGAAGACATCGCCGGCTTGCAGACCCGCGCAGCAGGTAAATCCTTTGAGCAAATGCTGGCCGGGGCCGATGCTTCGATCGCCTCGATGGCGTCATCGGAAATCTACAATGCCATGCAAACCGGTGTTCTGCAGGCGGCCAATACTTCATCATCTTCCTTCGTCAGCTATCGCATCTACGAACAGGTCAGCTGCTATACGCCAGCGGGCGACGTCGCGCTGTGGTTCATGTATCAGCCACTGCTGATGAACAAATCCACCTTCGACGGGCTTAATGAAGATCAGCAAGCTGCATTGCTGGCCGCGTCTGAAAAGGCACAGACCTACTATCTTGAAGAAGCCAAGAAGCAGGACGCAAACTCAGCCAAAGTCTTCGCCGAAGCGGGCGTCGAGATCGCCGAAATGAGCGCGGAAGACTTCGAAGCATGGCGCGCCTTGGCGCAGGAAACATCCTATAAGGCTTTCGTGGAAGAAGTGCCGGACGGGCAGGAGCTGCTGGACAAGGCTCTGGCGGTCGAGTGACCCTTTCTTGCCCGGGCGGCTCCGCTGCCGCCCGGCACTGATCTCAGTTCTGATCTTCAGACTTAATTGCATCTCAATCATCAGGAGACGCAAATGGCCGGCCATAGCTCTGCCGTTGCTTCCCATACCGGGAACAATCCTTTCCTTCGTCTTGTCGCTGCGCTTTCAACTTTGGCCGGATGGTGTTCCGCAGCCATGATCGTTTCTGCCGTCGCCATCACCTGCCAAATGATCGTCGTGCGTTTTGTCCTGAATGGCTCGACAATCTGGCAGACCGAAGCGGTCATCTATCTTGTCATCGCTGCCACGCTTGTTGGTCTGCCTTATGTGCAACGCCTGCGTGGGCATGTGAATGTCGACCTGATCCCGATCTCGCTGGCCCCGCGCCCCCGCTATTTTATGGCGATCCTGACTTCAGTTCTGTCCATCGCCATCGTCTCGGTCATGCTGTTCTACGGCTACGAGTATTGGCACTTCGCATGGGAGCGAGGTTGGAAATCTGACACCGTATGGGGTGTGCGGCTGTGGATTCCCTACCTGTCTATCCCGGTCGGCTTTGGACTGCTGCTGCTTCAGCTAATCGCTGACCTCGTCGCCGTCCTGCTTGGCATCGATAAACCCTTTGGTCTGGAGTAAAGCCGATGGACCCCCTCCTGCTCGGCGCCATTGTCGCCATCGCCACCATCCTTGTTCTGTTTTCGGGCGTATCGGTCGCCATCGGTTTGTTGATCGTTTCAGCCGGGTTTCTGATTGTCTTCGACGGTCCGCGCTCGCTGGAACTGATGCCCGAGATTCTGTTCGGAAAGCTGGATAACTTTGCACTTCTGTCGATCCCGATGTTCATCATCATGGGGGCGTCCATCGCGTCGACGAGGGCCGGAGCCGACTTGTACGAAGCCTTGGAACGCTGGCTGACCCGTGTACCCGGAGGGTTGGTCGTATCAAACCTTGGTGCCTGCGCTTTGTTCGCAGCCATGTCCGGATCTTCACCTGCCACATGTGCCGCCATCGGCAAGATGGGCATCCCCGAGATGCGCAAGCGCGGCTATCCCGACGGCGTTGCCGCAGGTTCCATCGCTGCAGGTGGTACGCTTGGCATCTTGATCCCGCCCTCGGTCACCATGATCGTCTACGGCATCGCCACCGAGACTTCGATTGGTCGCCTGTTCCTGGCTGGCGTCATCCCTGGCCTGATGCTGGTCGGTCTGTTCATGGCCTGGTCACTTTATTCTACTTGGAAATCCGGTGACGCCACCCGTCTGGGGTCTGGCAGCTACACTTGGCGTGAACGTTTCGAGATCCTGCCGCGGGTTCTACCCTTCCTCGGCATCATTCTGGGTGTGCTGTACGCCATGTATGGCGGTATCGCCACGCCATCGGAAACGGCTGCCGTTGGTGCCCTGCTCTGCCTGCTGATCGCAATGATCATCTACAAGCTGTGGAACCCCAAGGACATCTGGGTCGTGCTGCGCGACAGCACCAAGGAAAGTGTGATGATCCTGTTCATCATCGCCGCTGCCGGTGTATTCTCGTACATGCTCAGCTCGCTGTTCATTACACAGGCGATTGCTGAATGGATCGGTACGCTGGATGTGAACCGCTGGGTTCTGATGGGTGCGGTCAACGTGTTCCTTCTGATCGCCGGGTTCTTCCTGCCCCCCGTCGCTGTAATCCTGATGGCGGCACCGATCCTGTTGCCTATTATCACTACCGCTGGCTTTGATCCGATCTGGTTTGCGGTTGTACTGACTATCAACATGGAGATTGGTCTGATCTCACCCCCCGTCGGCTTGAACCTCTATGTGATCAACGGCATCGCGCCCGACATCTCGCTGAAGACCATCCTGACAGGCTCTCTCCCCTTCGTGGCCTGCATGGTGATCGCAATTGTCCTGCTCTGCCTGTTCCCCGGTCTGGCCACCTGGCTGCCAGACCTGGTGATGGGAACGACGGTATGACCCTATTGGCGGATCTTCTGTCCACTGTGTTCGAGCGGCGCTATCGCCGCTCGGGCGCGGCGGCCCTCGACGGCCGCCCGCTGACCGAACTGGCCGATGCGCTGGTCGGGTCAGCGGGCGAGACTTCGGGGCTGGCGCTGGCCGAGGAAATCCTAACCCGGTTCGACACTCTGGGCGACGAGGAAAAGCTGGAGTTCTTCCGCTATATCGCCTCGGCCATGAATATCGACCCCGAGGCGGTGCGGTCGTCGCTGGATGAATACGAACGCGACCCCTCGAAAGCCACCTATCGCAGCTTTGCGGCTGCGGTGGAACCGGCCCGACAGGAATTGATCCGCCGGTTGAACCGCGTGCCCGGTGCCACCGGCGCACTGGTACAGATGCGCGCCGATCTGCTGCGGCTGGGCGGCAAGGAACCGGAACTGCAGGCGCTTGACCTGGACTTCCGGCATCTATTCGCCAGCTGGTTCAACCGTGGCTTTCTGGTGCTGCGCCCGATCAACTGGGAAAGCCCGGCGCATATTTTGGAAAAGATCATTGCTTATGAGGCAGTCCACGCCATCGACAGCTGGGATGACCTGCGCCGCAGGCTCGAGCCAACCGACCGGCGCTGTTTCGCTTTCTTTCACCCCTCGATGCCTGATGAGCCGCTGATCTTTGTCGAAGTGGCTCTGAACCAAGGTATCCCGGGCTCGGTTCAGGCGTTGCTTGCCGAAGACCGCGATCCGCTGCCGCAGGATCAGGCGGATACGGCTGTGTTCTACTCGATCTCGAATTGTCAGGCCGGGTTGGCCAGCATCTCGTTCGGCAACTCGCTGATCAAGCAGGTGGCCTCGGATCTGGCGGCGGAATTGTCGGGGCTGAAGACCTTTGTCACCCTGTCGCCCATTCCGGGCCTGAGCCAGTGGCTGACGCAGGAAAAAATTGAATGGGACATCGAAAAGCCCGATCAGATGAAGGGGCTGGCGGCGCATTACCTGCTGAACGCCAAGGGCTGGGGCAACATGCCGTTCGACCCGGTGGCGCGGTTCCATCTTGGCAACGGTGCGCTGATTCACGCGGTTCATGCCGATGCCGATACTTCGGACAAGGGGCGGGCACAGTCCGGCGGCACCATGGTCAACTATCTCTATGACCTTAGCCGCGTGGCGCAGAACCACGAGCAATTTGCGAATACCCGCGAGGTGAACGCCTCGACTGAGGTCAAATCGCTTGCCGCGTCCGCCTCTCTCACATCGACACAGGAAAGGTAATCCCTATGGCCAATCCTCTCTATGACGGTTTGTTCGGCGCTCACGCCGGCAAAGACACACCTTTTTTGCATCTGCTCGACGGTTCGGTGATAACGCATCAGGACTTTTTAAGCACCGCAGCGCAGATCGCCCACCTGACCACACAGCTAGGCCTAAAGCCCGGCGACCGGGTTGCGGCGCAGATCGAGAAATCAGCAGAAGCGCTGGCCCTCTATGCCGCCTGCGCGCAGGCCGGCCTGGTGTTTTTACCCTTGAATACCGCCTATACCGTTGATGAGCTGACCTACTTTATTGAAAACAGCGGTGCCTCGCTGATTGTCTGTGACGCCAAAAGTGAAGAGAAACTTGCCCCCATTGGCGCGCAACTGAGCGCGCGCGTAGAGACCCTGAACGCGGATGGCAGCGGTAGCCTGATGGAAAAGGCATCGGCTATGCCTATCAGTTTCGACACAGTCGATCGGGACGGCGAGGATTTGGCGGCATTCCTCTATACATCCGGCACCACGGGCCGGTCCAAAGGCGCGATGCTGACCCAGAACAACTTGTTGTCGAATGCTGAAACGCTCGTCGAAGAATGGCGTTTCACATCCGACGATGTGCTGCTGCACGCGCTGCCGATCTTTCACACTCACGGACTGTTTGTGGCAACCAATGTGTCACTGGCTGCGGGCAGCAGCATTATTTTTATGCCCAAGTTCGATATGGACGAGATTATCCGTCAGATGCCTCAGGCCACGACGATGATGGGCGTGCCCACTTTCTATACCCGCCTGTTGGATGACGATCGGTTCACAAAGGAACTGACCGAACACATGCGCCTGTTTGTTTCCGGTTCCGCGCCTTTGCTGGCGGAAACGCATGTGCAGTTCGAACAGCGTACCGGTCACCGCATACTCGAACGCTATGGCATGACCGAAACCAATATGAATACGTCAAACCCATATGAAGGGGAGCGTCGCGCAGGCACCGTTGGCGTGCCACTGCCCGGGGTTGAGCTGATAATCTGCGACTCTGACGGCAACGCCCTGCCCAATGGCGAGATCGGAGAGATCGAGGTGCGCGGACCAAACGTATTCAAAGGCTATTGGCAAATGCCGGAAAAAACCGCGGCCGAGCTACGGGAGAACGGCTTTTTCATCACCGGCGATCTGGGCCGGATCGATGAAGAGGGCTATGTCCAGATCGTAGGCCGAAACAAAGACCTGATCATCTCAGGTGGCTATAATATCTACCCCAAGGAGATTGAACTGGTGCTCGATGACCAACCCGGCGTGCTGGAAAGCGCCGTCGTTGGCGTACCCCACCCAGACTTCGGAGAAACGGTTCTTGGTGTGATTGTCGCGGAACCGGGAGAGACCCCCAACCTTGAACAGATGCAGGCTGCGGTATGCAACAGCCTCGCGCGGTTCAAGCACCCCCGCAAGTTGATCCTGATAGATGAGCTTCCCCGCAACACCATGGGAAAGGTTCAAAAGAACATCCTACGTGACCAGTACAAGGAAATGTTCGTGGCCGCATGAGAGGCTGCCGTTTTTCCGATCAAGCAATGCAACGTGGGGGCAACTGCGGCTTGCCCCAATTTCGCAAAAGTCGTGCGCGAAAAACACGTTAGATGTCACTTAGCCAAACCTGTCGAGGAGTCTCAGTCAGTTCGCAGATATACATATATTCCTAACCGCATGACGAATCAGCTGGCCATCCGTCATGGTATGGTTCGAAAATTTGAGCCAATACTTGGATGATGTCATGTATAGCGCATGGCGGGTCAAAGTTTCTTGCAGTAAACCGGCGCTGCGACAGAGCTGCGGTTTCGCCGAGCGCAACAATACTGGCGGCCCCAAAGGCCGTTTTCCCAAAGTTGAACGTTTTGTATCTCCTTCAGGTCGGGTAAAGCGCAGCCCGATTAATGTTGCTATTAGAGGCAAGCCATAGGGGTTTATTCCGCTGCCAATGGAGGCAGGAACCGGAATTCTCTGATGCTGTCGGGCTTCATCTCGATCGAGAACCCGGGCTGCGTCGGCGCGAAATAGGCCCCGTTCTTCACCACGCAGGGGTCGACAAAGTGCTCATGCAGGTGATCGACATACTCGATCCGCTTGCTGTCCTTCTCGCCCGAGATCGCGATGTAGTCGATCATCGACATATGCTGGACATATTCGCACAGGCCCACGCCCCCGGCATGGGGCCAAACCGGCAGTTCGTATTTCGCCGCCATCAGCATGACAGCGAGCACCTCGTTCAGCCCACCCATCCGGCAGCTGTCGATCTGAACGATGTCGATCGCGCCTTCCTTGATGAACTGCTTGAAAATGATCCGGTTCTGGCACATCTCGCCGGTCGCTACTTTGACCGGTGCGACGCCTTCTCGGATCGCCTTGTGGCCATATACATCGTCGGGGCTTGTGGGTTCTTCAATGAAGAAGGGGCGTGCAAAGGACAGGGCCTTGACCCAGTGGATCGCCTGATCGACCTCCCACACCTGATTGGCGTCGATCATGATGTTCATGTCTTCGCCCAGTACTTCACGTGCGATGGTCAGGCGGCGAATGTCGTCATCCAGATCGCGGCCAACTTTGAACTTGGTATGAGTAAAGCCCGCCTCCTTGGCCTCATGGCAAAGGCGGCGCAGCTTGTCGTCGGGATAGCCCAGCCAGCCCGCCGAGGTCGTGTAGCAGGGATAGCCCTCGTCCTTCAGTTTAGCGATACGCTCCGCTTTGCCCGGTTCAGCGGCGCGGAGCATCGCTAACGCCTCATCCGGAGTAATCGCATCGGTCAGGTAGCGGAAGTCGATCAAGCGCACGATTTCTTCGGGGCTCATCTCGCTGACCAATTGCCAGACGGGTTTGCCCGCCTCTTTGGCCCATAGATCCCAAGCCGCGTTCACGACCGCACCAGTCGCTAGGTGGATCGCCCCCTTGTCGGGACCAATCCAGCGCAGCTGGCTGTCACCGGTGATATGACGCCAGAACAGGCCCATATCTTCGATGATCCAGTCCAGTTCCAGCCCTTTTACCAACGCACCGAGGGCTTCGATCGCGGCTACACAGATCTCATTGCCGCGGCCAATGGTGAAGGTCAGTCCGTGACCCTCATGCGCGCCGTCAGTTTCCAGCACCACATAGGCGGCGGAGTAGTCGGGATCAGGGTTCATCGCATCTGAGCCATCCAGATTGTCCGAGGTCGGGAACCTCAGGTCCTCGGTCCGAATGCCGGTTATCTGGGTCATTTGCTCGCCTCAACGGTTTGGCGCTGAACGCCCAAACCTTCGATCCCCAACTCCATCCGGTCGCCGGGTTTCAGATAGGTCTGCGGGTCCTGCCCCATACCCACGCCCGGAGGCGTTCCGGTTGAGATCACATCGCCGGGTTGCAGTGACATGAATTGCGACAAGTGCGAGATCACGGTTGCTACGTCAAAATGCATCGTTTTTGTCGAGCCGTCCTGATACCGGTGCCCATTCACCTCAAGATACATCGGCAGGTTCTGCGGGTCCGACACCTCATCACGCGTCACCAGCCATGGGCCGATGGGGCCAAACGTGTCGGCGGACTTGCCCTTTACCCACTGGCCCGAGCGGCGCAGCTGGAAGTCGCGTTCCGACAGATCGTTGACCACGCAATAGCCCGCGACATGGTCCAGCGCGTCCTCGACGGTTACGTATTTTGTATGCTTGCCGATCACCACACCCAGTTCGACCTCCCAATCGGTTTTGACTGAGTTGCGGGGGATTTCCACAGTGTCATCAGGTCCCATGATCGCCGAGGTCGCCTTGAAGAAGATCACCGGTTCTTCGGGCAGTGCCATGCCAGATTCAGCAGCGTGGTCGGCATAGTTCAGGCCGATGCAAATGAACTTGCCCACATGCCCGACACAGGCTCCAATGCGCGGGGTACCTTCGACCTCGGGCAGAGCATCCACATCCAACGCGCGCAAGGCATCAAGCCCGGCATCCGACAACGCGTCGCCCGCTATATCGTCAATGACACCCGACAAAACGCGGATCACGCCATTTTCATCCATAAGGCCGGGTTTTTCTTGTCCGACCGGACCGTAACGCAGCAGTTTCATCTCAAATCTCCCTGATCAAACGGTCCAGCCGCCATCGATGGCGAAGGTCTGTCCGGTGGTGAATGCGGTCTCATCGCTGCCCAGATAGACGGCCAAGGCGGCAACCTCGTCTGCGTGACCGATACGGCCCATGGGCTGGCGCGCGATGAAGTCTTTCATCGCTTGCTCATAGTCGCCGGTGGCGCGCAGGCGGTCGTGTAGGCTGGGGCTATCTACGGTGCCAGGGCAGATCGCGTTGCAGCGGATGCCCTGCGTGATGAAGTCAGCGGCGATCGATTTCGTCAGGCCAATCACGGCCGCTTTGGACGCGCAGTACGAAAAGCGGTTCGGCACGCCTTTGATCGACGATGCGACCGAAGACATGTTGATGATCGAACCACCGCCATTTTCCAACATGCCGGGCAGAACCAGCTTAGCCAGCCTGTACATCGCCTTGACGTTCAGATCAAAGCTGAAATCCCACTGGTCGTCGTCGCAATCCAGAATGGACCCAGCCCCAACGAACCCTGCGCAGTTGAACAAAACGTCCAACGCTCCGACGGTTGCGACGACCCCAGCCACGGCATCCGCATCGGTGACGTCCAGCTTCAGAGCCGTCACACCCTCGATCGCAGCCAATTCCGCAAGCGTTGCATCATTGATATCGCAGGCAATCACCTGCGCGCCTTCGGCCACATATTTCTCGATGCTGGCGCGGCCAATGCCCTGCCCTGCAGCAGTAATCAGTGCTTTCTTTCCGGCCAAACGGCCCTGTGGTTTGGTCATGTCGTCCTCAATCCGTATGATAAACTTTGGTCATGGGTGCCCATTGTTTGTTTTCGCTGCGGCACAAATCAGTGGCAGGTGTGGAGCCATCAGGAAACCCACGCAGGTGGTGGCGTTCTACGCCTTGGTTTGATGCGTCAAATTCAGCCATGAGATAATGTTCCCGAACCTCCCGCGCTTACAGCTAGCGGTTTGATTTTGCTCGTTTGGAAATTCGCAAACGTATCAACGGTGTCACTGTTTTCGCAGCCGTTAGTGTCCAAGAAACCGTTGTGGCCCGACCAGCAAGCGCGCGTGACCGACCCCAACGGCTGGCTCGTCACGCCGACATTGCCAGCAGCCTTGGACGATTTTGGATCGTTGGAGAACACGCCGCTGCCCTGCCACTGCAGGTTAGGTGAGAGACTTCCCTCGATCACGTCCTGACCCAAATCGACCCTCATCTTCGAAGAGGTGCCTGTCAGAGATGCTTGCGCCTCATCAAGGCCAATCAACAACGGCAATGCTCGCCAGTCGGTGTTCAAGCTCACAATGCACTTATCGCTTTCGGCCACAGCCACCTCGTGGGGCTGGTAAACGAGGGCTTCCTGCGTGTTTGCATCATTTGTGCCGTAGAAGATCGCCTGATCCTTCACCTGTGGCCAGGTTTCGGAGACGGACAGAGCCTTGTTGCATTGCGCTTTATTCATTGCAGCCTGTTTCGCGCCTTCGGAGTTCGACTTGAGATAGCCCAGTTCCGAAACGTCAAACTGCGCGCACTGCAGCAGCAGAAGCTCGCCGTTCTTGGGAGGTGCATTAGTGTTGTTTGGTGCGAATTTGGAAATAGAGTCGTCCGAAACAAAACCGCCTATGTCGACATACAAACCTTCGTTTTTCTGTCCACCAATCAGCTTGGGTCTAAAAACAGCCTCGGGGTAAGACCTCCAGTCCGATTCGGCGTGCACTGCACCCGCGATCAGAATGACGCAGCTTGCAAGCAATCCATTGATTGTATGGGACGATTTCCTCACTTGCTTCTCCCTGATCTCGTTTTAGCGACTCTCCCGCATCGCTTTACTTTGTATTTAAAACTTTTATTTACCAATAAATCAACATTGACATCCACCGCGCATTCAAGGCACTTTGCCCACGCATTCGCCCGCAAGCGCGAATTGGGAGGAATACGTGTCGGCAACTTCAGAGAAATATCGTGCCCCTGCCCTAGAGAAGGGTTTGGACATCATCGAGTTGCTATCGCTGCATGCCGACGGGCTGGCGCAAGGTGACATTGCACGCGCTCTGGACCGGTCCCAAAGCGAAATCTACCGCATGCTGTCCACACTGGTGCGACGCGGTTATGTGATCCGGTCCTCTGACGATGATCTCTATTCGCTCAGCCTGAAAATGTTTGCGATTTCGCAAAGGTATCCTCCGGTCGAGCGGTTGCTTGAGATGGCGACACCCAAAATGCGGGCCGTAGCGCGAAAGGCCTGGCAATCCTGCCATATGGGTATGGAGAGCAATGGAGACATAGTTGTTGTCGCTTCGATCGCCTCACCCGGGAACTGGGGTTTGGCGTTGCGCGTCGGAACCGTGATTGGCCTTGGGAATACCGGCACCGGCCGTGTTCTTGCAGCGTTTCGCAGTGACGCCGCCCTTGAAGACCTTCTAGACAATCACAGGCTTGCGCAAGGTGAGCCGGAATTGGATGTCGTTGAATTCAGGGAACATGTCGCCCGCATACGCGAATTGGGCTACGAGCGAATGCCGTCAGCCACAGCTGTTGGTGTGACGAACCTCGCCTACCCTGTGCTGGACCAAGAAGGGCAGGCAATCAGCGTTGTGAACTGCCCATTTTTGGAAAGGATCGATCAGCTTGAAGTTCCGGGAATTGAAGACGTACATCAACTCTACAAATCGCTGGCGGAAGAATTGACCAATTTCTATACGGGCAAGTCGCAAGCCTGACCTACCAGTCGCTTGTCACCATGGGATAAGGTCAGGCAGGCTAGTACATATCCGTCCTGGTCCATGTGAGAAGAGGCTGTTTTCGCCAATAGTCGCATCTTTAGACAAGAGATGCGTCCTCTTTGGTTTTGTTGGCTAAAAGACCGCCAACTGTGATGAGACCAGCGCCTATCCAGCCCCACAAATCGGGCAAGGTATTCCAGATCAAATATCCGAAGAATACTGCCCAGAGCATTCCGGAATACTCAATCGAGGCCAGCGTACTAATTGGTGAGAAGGAACATGCTGACGTTCTGAAATACACACACAAAGCGCCACAAACACCCAGCAAGCCAACGAGCCAGATGTCGGAAGAACTTGGAACGTAGCTCCCATAGGGAACCAAAACAGCGGCTGCGGCAAAGACCATGAGATACTCATATCCAGCGATTGCTTCCGGTGTATCCCGTCTTGAAAGGGCACGCGCCGTGATTAAGCCGAGTGCGCTACACAACGCCGCCGCCAATGGAAAAAAGGCAGCCACGTTAAGACCTAGGCCCGGCGGGCGTATTAAAAGTAAAGCGCCCATAGCGCCTGAAACGAGTGCAAGTAGTTGTGGAAGTCCAGGATGTTCCCGAAACACAAGTGAAGACAAGACCATCGAAAAGATAGGCGCGACCATGAAGATCATAGTCACTTCGGCAAGCGGCAAGTTTTGAAGACCGGAAATGAAAAAGTACATTGTGCCTAAGGTCAGCACCCCTCTGGCCATCAATAGTGGCCATCTTGGTGAGGCCAATGATCCCCAGTTTCGAGGCGCAATAAATACAAAGAAAAACAAAAGGCCAAAGGTGCTTTCGAACAAGATGATCTGAAGCCCGGAATACGTCTCGGAAAGTACCTTGGCGACCGCATCCATCGCAGACATAAAAAACACGCCAAGCGCAAAGTAAGCTGGACCATTGGCGTAGAGTTGCGATGGTTTGAGGCGGGCGATCATGATGTGAGCTGATCAAAGACTGACGTGCGCTCAAGGCGAAAGCGCGCAGTGAACGGACCAGGTGTTTCGCGTAAAAATGCGTCCATGGACTTAAGCATTTCGATCGCATCTATTTTTTTCTGATTTACCGTGTTGCCCTCAAGCCATCGTTCAAGCCGAAGCAATTCATCGGGTTGCACACTGTTCTGTTGGCCGAGGTGTAGCATGTGTCTGTACGAGCGATTAGAGAAATACTCTTGATCCATCAGATTCAGGAGCTTATCGGCAGTTTCTTGGGAAATGACTTTGCATTCCGAAGCAACCTCAAGTGTTGCCCTGATGTTTACAAGGGGCTCTGACAACGACGGGTATTTCAGTTCGGCAGGTCCGTGATTCAAGGCAACCTCGTCGTCACGCGTCAATAGACCGTCGCGGTATTCCTCAAAGATGCGGCCGATCCCTTTCATGCCAAAACTATGCAGTTCCGCTGCCCTTAAGGCGCCCATGCTGGAGCTGCCGAACACGTGTATGCCCTGGTCAAGCGCCCAGAGTATTTCCTTGTGCAGCACGGAGGGTGTGAATTGAAAATAGCCGTCAATTATTCCGATGGCGTGTGGCTTTCGCGCGACCGCATTCAATACATCCCCCTGAGCTGCCGGCGGCAGATACTCAGCCGCCAAAATCTGCTTGGCTTCACATTCGTGAATGGTGGGGCCGCAGAAAACAAAAACCGTCATTGCATTAACTCTGACGCGTTTTGCGCACGCAAACCCGGCGTATAGCGCGGGTCGTCATGCGGCCCCTCCAACCCGGGGACGAGCACCCGAACAACTGCGATGTGATCGGAGACATAGTCGGCTGTAATGTCGATGCAGCAGGCACCGTCCAGTCCAGCTGCGGTCAATCGCGATTTGAGCCAAACAAGATCTCCCTCGGGAGATTTGCTTTCATGCGACTGCCTGGAGGCAAAACTCCGGCATCCAGGTCGGGCAATCGTTTCTTGGAACTTCATCTCAGAGTAGTAGTCTGAGTGCAGATCATCGCGCGCACCTGTGATCAATGTCAGCCTCTCCTGCGCAGCTTCTGTCAGGGCGCGTGAGAGCGCGATCTGCCGACACGGGTGACACCCTGCTCCGACAGATGGGCGCGAGAGAAGTACCGGCACGTTTCCGTTTTCACATGCCCATACCAAGTAGGCGGGCACGCCGATTTCCGTCGTCACGTCCCAGATCGCCAAGTTTATGTCTGCGTCCTTGAATTTGCTTAGGGTCTGGCACAAACCGTGATCTTCGATAGTCCGTTGATCAATTCGACGTGCATCACGCTCTTGCCACGGCAACCGCGACCATAGCGCAACAGCGTCCCGTTCGATCACCTCGCACAAGCCGTGTATCTTTGCTTCGGAAAGTGAGTTCCCCGAGGCCAGACCATTCGAACTCGACAGGAAAAACCCGCTCCCGGGTGGCAGAGGGCGTGTGTAGTTTGTATGAACCAATTCGTAGGGAACCCACACATCTCCGGACACCGTCAATAGTTGCATTTCGATCCAGAGGTTCGGCGCGAAAGGATCAAATTCCATCTCATTGCTCAGCGGCAATTGATCAACTGGCAAAACGTTGTGTGTGTATCTGATATCTTCAAGGCTCGCGAGTATGACCGGAGCCACAATACGTTCTGCGTGGAAAATCTCGATGGACTCCATCACGGCAGAAGCGACCGCAGCGTCATATGTCACGCCCTTCCCCTGAGAAACTGCCATTGATCGCGAGTTTGGCCTGCATACGACGGTTGTCGGTAGCCCAACACGATCAAGCCCCGTGACATCCGCTATTCGCGTGATGCCAAAAACCGGAAACAGGTCACGCAAAAGCTCAACCGTCTGCTTGGGCGAGCGAATGCGATGTGTCCCATCAAAATACTGTTTCAAAACAAGTTCTCACGCGACTGGGAACAATCTATCAGTGCGCGCAATGACGATTCATACTGCGCGACACGAACGTTGGCTCAAAGGCTTGAGCCAACACTCACATACGTTGCTTTGACTGGTTTTAAGCAGTTGGTTGAATCTTCGCCCCGACTTGGGCCGGATCAATCTTTGCACCCAGCTGAGACGGGTCAATTTTGGCTCCGTGTTGGCCGGGGTCAATCTTGGCTCCAATTTGGCCTGGATCGATCTTGGCCCCGATTTGGCCCGGATCAATCTTTGCACCCAGCTGAGACGGATCAATTTTGGCTCCATGCTGGCCGGGGTCAATCTTGGCACCGACCTGCGAAGGGTCACCGTGGCATACGTCTTCGGTAGTGATCGCAGATTGGCGATGTGCAGAATTGCTACCGGGCTGAGCAAAAACTCCGGATTGATCGATGGTGATCAGACGGCCATCAGGCGCACGAACAGTTCTTTTATTTTCAAACATTTAATTTCTCCCTTTGTTGGAATCTTCATTCTAATTTGTTTTGCACTTCAAGAACCAGAGCGCGCCTTTCACTAACATAGAATTTGCATGATCACCAAGGCGCATGACGGGCGCTATCCCAGATGAGTTGGAATGAGAAACCATGGTGAGGCCAATACAAAAGGCGTCGGTTTGACCAGTTTTGGTGTCTTTTGAAACCGCAAGCATTCATGAAGCAAAAGAAAAGCAGTTTTTTGACGTTCATTCTTTGCGTGACACCAACAAGCGCCATCAGCCAAAACCGAGTACTCAAACTTTTCTAGAAATGACCTAGTTCTCTAGCATTGGTAGCGGTCTGTTCAACTGCAAGTCGACTCGTTTTTAACACCACAAACAAAAACCAAAATGGTCTGCGGAGTCTGTTTGCTTGGTACTAGAGGTTTCGTTTGCAGCGCAAGCGCAGACCGCGATGTGAAACAAACTGCATGTCGTCCAAGCCCCGTGAACCAAACGTTTTCTGAAGGGCGCAATAAGCAGTAGTTTTAGGCACAAAACAGTCTCGCTTGCCCAAAACGCTCTCTTTTTGATTGGCCCTAAGGGAGATCAACGCCGACTGGTCAAAGAGACAGTGCGCCGTCTTAGAAACTCGAGTAGTTCCCGAGGATTGTTTGCCCGTTTTTCAATCTCGTCTCTCTCAATAGGGTCACCGACGATCGGGCGCTGGGGTTTATCCAAGGCATGCCGCACCTCGTACAAAAGCAACCCTTGGCGCAGCGTGGCGGAGACATTGCTGGCGATTTGATATGCGCGACTGTTGCGTCCCGGAAAACGAATGGGGACAACTGTGGCCCCAGAGCGCTGGATAAGTTTGGCTGTAAAGGGATTCCATTCGCGTTCGATCGCAGGCCCCCACCAACTGTTCGACGAGGCAACAACCCCGGAAGGGAACAATGCGATTAAACCTCCGTTCGCAAGATGCTCCATAGCTTTTCGGCGCATTTCCAGGCTCTTTTCAAGAGCGTTGGGTTCATGATCAAAGGGGACCGGGATCATGAACTGGTCAATCTCAACGACACCCGTCAGCAGAGACCGCGTTAGAATTTTATAATCGGTTCGGACCTGACCGATCAGTTCCGCCAGGATCATGCCGTCGACAAGCCCGTGCGGGTGATTGGCGACAACCACCACGGGCCCTTTGCTCGGGATTTGACGAATTTCTTCATCGGGCGTTTGCAGCGCGATGCCCATCACCTTGAGGGCCTGCCCCCAGAAGGGTTGCCCAGCGGGCACGCCCATTGCCTCGAATTTGCGGATGCGACGCAACAAATGGAATTTGCTTGTAGCCAGCTCAATCGCTTTGATCGCCCATCGCTGAACCGGGTTGCTGAATGTGGATGCATAAGACAAGCGGCGCCGATCATAGGGCTGTTCGCTCAGGTTTGTTCCGTCACTCTGGCCAAGCAACAGCCGTGTCTCTTTGTCCGGGCGGCCAGTACCGGGCCTTTTGAGGGTCTTAGACCCCTTACCCCTCATCGAAGGATGAAGACCGAACACGGCGCACGGCGTGAAATACGCGACGCCGTCGAGCCCAGAAGATAGTCTCGAACGCCAGGTTTGTGAGATCCGACAATAACCAAATCAACATGGTTCTCGCGGGCAAACTCCGCGACCTTCAGGCCGGGCTTGCCAGTGATGACTTCGGTCGAGATGTCGTCCGCATCGCCTGCAAGGCGATCCAGTTCGTCCTTGATGCGCGCTGTCAGGTGGTTCTCGGGTTTCGACTCCACGAATTCGGCGACGAAACCGGGTATGTCTTCCAGCACTGTCAACAAGGTCATCCGGCCGTCTTCGGCAAGCAGACGGTGCCCAGCGGCGATTTTGTTGGCGACAACGCCTTCGTGGTCCAGAGCGACCGGGATCAGAATGTGCTTGTACATAGTCAGTTCCTTTGTCGATTTAGGGGGCGTTTGTGGCGGCCGTGCCGCGGGAAACGATCATCTTGGCGGCCTCAGACATTTGCGCGCGCGAGTTCGCGAGCCAGATCAAGATATTGACCGGGAACCGCTATGCCATGCGCCTGCGCGCGGCTGATCGACTCTGCACGCCGATCCCCCGGAAGCCGTGCGCCTTCGAGGCTGTCGATGGCCGTCAGCACCATTTCGAGGCGATCCGTGAAGGCGCCCAGATTGCTTGGGAACATGGCAATCAGGAACTGCCCGGATCCCGGAGAAGGCCCCTCTGCGTCAAAAAACGAAGCCACGCCTAAGCTGGGGTTTGCACCGGTGAAAACCGACGCAAGAACCTCGACCATCAAGGCGAGCACGGTTCCCTTTGCCCCTCCGGCGGGGGCCATGGAACCAGCCAATGCGGCGGCTGGGTCGGTTGTGGGCTTGCCGTCTTTGTCAAAGGCCCAGTCCGGTGGGATGGGCTTACCTGCTTTTTTGGCATGCATGACCTTGCCGCGCGCAACATTCGAAAGCGCCAGGTCAATCACCAGCGGCGGCGCATCGCGTTGCGGCGCGGCAAAGGCGATGGGGTTGGTGCCAAAAACCGGGCTCGCGGCGCCCCAAGGCGCAATTGCTGGAGGGGCATTGGCAAACATCAAGCCCACAAGACCCTCGGCGGCGAGCTTTTCGACCTGCACCGACAGTGCGCCGGCGTGATGCGAGTTTTTGACCGACATCGTTGCTGTGCCGTATGAACGCGCGACACTTATGCCCTGTGAGATGGCATGATCCAGCGCCGGGTACGCAAAACCGAAATCGGCGTCCGTAGAAATCGCAGCTTGACTGGTCAGGCGAGAAGTAATGTTTGCGTCCCGGTTTATCTTTCCGCTACGCACTTGCGCGACATAGTCCCCGAGGCGCGAAAACCCGTGACCCGTCTGGCCTTCGGCTTCTGCCGCCACCAGCACATTGGCGACGGACTCAGAGTGTTCCTTAGAAACCCCCTGAGCCATCAATGCACCCGAAATGAGGGCCTTGGCCTCGGAAAGGCTGATGTTTTCCATATGTGCCATGGTTTTGTCTTTGGGTGGGGCGGCACCTTGGCGCCGCCCCTGCCAGATCTAGGCGCTGCGATAAAGCTTGGTCATCGAGAATTCGCGATGGCCAAGCGCTTCGGCGGCTGTGTTGCGGCCATTAGCTGTGCGGCGGATCATGTCGATCAAGGCATCGCCCGCTTCGTCAATGGTCTGTTCCCGGCGCAGGATACCCGAAACGTCGACGTCCACGTGCTCTCCCATCGTCCGCACGGTCCGAGGGTTCGCAGTGATCTTGATAACCGGAACAATCGGATTGCCCACCACATTGCCTTGACCCGTGGGGAAGGTGTGGATAACTGCGCCACCGGCCGCCATCAGGGTCACACATTCCGCCGCGGCCGAGGAGCTGTCCATGAAGTACAGCCCCGCGCCCGAGCTTGGCGCTTCGGCGGCATCGAGGATGTCGATATATTGCGAGGTCCGACCGATCTTCTCGAGGTTGCCCAAGGCTTTTTCCTCAATCGTGGTCAAACCGCCTTCGATGTTGCCTTTGGTCGGCTGGGAGTCCGAAAGGTCATCGGTTTGATGGGCAAAGATCACGTCGTCCTGATAGGCTTTCCACATCTTGTACCAGCGCTCGCCAACTTCGTCATCGATCGCGCGTTTCTGACAGATGTGTTCAGCGCCGGTTATCTCCGAAGTCTCGCCAAAGAAGCCGGTGATACCTTCGGGCAGCAGCTTGTCGTACATATTGCCAACCGTCGGGCAGGACCCCAGACCGGTGGTGGTGTCGGACTCACCGCATTTGGTTGAGATCCACAGCTCGTTCAGCGCGCATTCTTCGCGCTGGTATTCCGAGGTCAGATGCACGAATTCCTTCGCGGCCCAGCTGGCCTGACGGATGGTTTCAAAGTCGCCTTTTTGCTCGATCGAGAATTCGGCCACCGGTTTGCCGGTTTCGCGAATGCCGTCTGCAATCCGTTTGGTCCAACCGGGCTCAATGCCGATCACGACAACGGCGGCTACATTTGGGTTCGCCCCAGTGCCAATCATGGTCCGGAAGTGCAGTTCCAGATCCGCGCCAAACTGCAGGCGGCCATAGGCATGCGGGATCGCAAGCGTGCCTTTGACGTTATTTGCAATGGCTTCACAGGCCGCGTTCGAGATATCGTCAACCGGCAGGATTACCACGTGGTTTCGAACACCGACACGACCATTCTCACGACGGTAAGCATGCACAGACATATTTTTGAAATCGAGTGCCATGAAGAGGACTCCTTACCAGCGCTTTGTTTTGCAGTTGTGTGTGTGGACGTGGCCACCCTTGGGAATGTCGGCGATGATCTTGCCGATGTCCTCGCCGTATTTGATCGCGGTATCTCCGTCCTTGAAGTCTTTCAGCGCGATCTTGTGGCCAATTGGCACATCAGCGCCCGATGTCAGGCGGAAGGTCGAATTGTCATGGGTTACGCAGACCAGCATATCGGTGCCGGCCGTCAGGCCCTCGACCACGACAACACCGACATTGTCGGCATGTTCGTGGACGAGCAAGTGGGGGATTTCAGCCATTTGTAGTCTCCTCAGGCGTCAGGTTTTAGAATGATTTTCGGGGCCGCGACTCGCCCTGCCAGAATGTCCTCGAAGGCATGCGCGCCATCTGACAACGGGCGGCTTTCCACCCAGTCCAGTGCGCCCAGCCTGCCCTCGAACATGGCGGCGGCGGTGTCGCGAAAATCTTGTGCGGTATAGGTATAGGTGCCGATAAAGGTGATCTCTTGCAGGGTCATGCGACGTACATCCAGACCGCCTGTGTCTTCACCCAGGCCGATATGCAGAACCACACCTCCGGGCTTGGCAGCTGCAGAAGCAGCCGCCCTTGTTGCCGCAAATCCAACAGCGTCGACAACAACAGGGAATTCGCCCTGAACCTCCTTGGCGACCTGCATTCCGCAGGTGGCGGCGAGGTATTCTCGGCGGATGTCATTTCTCTCGACGATTACAACTTCCTCAAAGTCCATCGCTTGCAGGGACAAAGCGGCGGCCACTCCAATTGCGCCGCCACCAATGACAAGCGCTTGGCGCGGTTCCGATGGATGCAGCGCCTCAACGCCAAGTCGGGCCGCATGCCAGCCCACGGCGATGGGTTCGGCCAGTGCTGCCTTGGCCAGTGAAACATCGTCAGGAACCGTGACCAGATTGGCTTCGGGGATCCGCACAAGCTCGGCGAAAGCGCCCTCTCGCGGGGGCATCGAGATGATCTGGCGTGTGGGACACAGGTTTTCACGTCCGGAAACACAGGCCGGACAGGCACCGCAATGGACCAGAGGGTTGATCGTCACACGTTCACCTGCGCGGGGTCCGTCAACGATAGTGCCAGCCGCTTCGTGCCCTAGGATAAGAGGGGCCGGGCGGCGGTTGTCGTGACCCATATAGGCATGCATGTCAGAGCCACAGATGCCGACGCTTTCCACCCGGATCAGCGCCTCGCCCAGCTGTGGGGTTGGGTCCCTGGTCTCTTCGTAAGACAGGGCCTTAACATCTTTATAAACAAGAGCTTTCATTTAGCGGTGAACCCTCCATCCAGCATCAGGATTTGGCCGGTCACGTAGCGAGAGGCTTCTGAACACAGAAAGAGCAGAGGCCCATTGAGATCTCCGAGCGCCCCGTTGCGGCCAATGCAAGTTTGGGCTGCGTTTCGTTCGGCCCGTTCGGAATCGGCAAAGACCGCCGCAGTCAGTTCGGTCTCAAAAAAGCCCGGACCAATCGCATTCGTATTGATCCCCGCAGACGACCACGCCTCGGCCATGGCGCGGGTCATCTGGGCCACGCCACCCTTTGACGCCCCATAGGGCAGCCCGTTTGGAAAGGCCCGAAAGGACTGCAGCGAGGCAAAGTTGATAATCCGCCCCCAGCCTTTTGCCTTCATGGCCGGGACGAAAGCTTGGCTCAGGAAGAACGGGGCGGACAAGTTGACTGCAAGGGTCGCGTTCCAAATATCTGGTGAAAGGTCCTCGGCTGGCAGTCTAGGGTTGAGGCCCGCAGCATGAACAAGAATATCCGGCGCGCCGAACGGAGCAGCGATTTCGCGCACCAGCTCCGGTTGGTTTTCAAGATCGGCCACATCGCCAGCGACGACGGCAACGTTTCCGCCCATCTCGTCCGCCCAGCTTGCCAAGGCTTCGGCGCGGCGGGCGACGCCCACCACCTTTGCACCGGACTTTGCCAAGATCGTTGCCGCTTGTTGTCCGAGGCCAGAACTGGCCCCGGTCACAACGGCCAAGCGGCCGTCAACGCTGAATAATCGTGAGGAAGACAAGTGTTCTAGCCTTGCGCCGTCAGGTTGAATTCTTCGTCTGGGAAATATTTCTTCAGGCGGATGTCAGCCGTGCGAGCGTGGCCTTCCATACCTTCGAGGCGTGCAATCCGTGCGGTCGCTTCAGCGACGGGCTTGGCACCTTCACGGGTCGCGCGCTGCCAAGTCACGATTTTCATGTACTTGTGCACACTCAGGCCACCTGTGTAGCTGGCAGCCCCAGAGGTCGGCAGGACGTGGTTTGTACCTGCCGCCTTGTCGCCAAAGGCCACGGTGGTTTCCTCGCCCAAGAACAGCGAGCCATAGCAGCTGAGGCGATCCAGCCACCACTCCAGATCTTCCGCCTGAACGGTCAGGTGTTCGGGGGCGTAAGCGTCGGAAGTTGCGGCCATTTCCTCACGATCCGCGCAAAGGATGACCTCTGCGTAATCGCGCCAGGCGGCGGTGGCATTGTCGCGGTTCACTTCTGGCAGATCGGCAATCAGCTCTGGCACCAGCCGCATGACCTCTTCAGCCAGCGCGCGATCATCGGTGACCAGCCAAACCGGCGAGTTATAACCATGCTCGGCCTGACCTACGAGATCGGCTGCAACCACCATCGGATCGGCTGTTTTGTCGGCCAGGATCAGGCTGTCGGTCGGGCCTGCTATCATGTCGATGCCGACACGGCCAAACAGCATCCGTTTGGCTTCTGCCACGAATTGGTTCCCCGGGCCCACGAGAATATTGGCCTTGGGCAAGCCAAACAGGCCAAACGTCATCGCTGCAACGCCCTGAACACCGCCCATGGCCAGGATTTTATCTGCACCACAGATATGCGCCGCATAGATGATGGCTGGCGCGATACCCACATCAGGACGCGGTGGAGAACATGCGACGATGTGTTTACAACCGGCGACTTTCGCCGTTGTAACGGTCATGATCGCGCTTGCAATATGGCTATACCGCCCGCCGGGCACATAGCAGCCTGCAGCATCCACCGGGATCGCCTTCTGACCGGCGATAAAGCCCGGGACGACCTCGGTTTCAAAGTCTTTGACCGTGCCCAGCTGCGCTTCGGCGAACTTCTTGACGTTGGCGTGGCTGAACTGGATGTCCTGCTTCAGCTTTTCGGGCACGAGGGCCGACGCAGCCTCAATGGCCTCAGGTGACAACAGGATTTCGCCATCGTAATTGTCAAACTTCCGGGCATAGGCCATGGCTGCCTCATCCCCGCCGGCCTCAATTTCATCGAGAATGTCGCGGACGATTTTCTTGGTTTCCGAAGCATCGCTTTTCGAGGTCAGCGTCGCTTTTTTGAGATATTCTCTCGGCATTGATTGCTTCCTATTTGTAAATATCTGGCAGAAGAACGGTCGAGATCGTCGGCACGTAAGCGATGAACAGAGTGACGATCAGCATGAACAGGACGAACGGAATGGCGCGATAAGCGATCTTCAGGATCGACTCGCCCGTTATTCCTGCGACCACGAAAAGGTTCAGCCCCAAGGGTGGCGTGATAAAACCAACACCCAATGCGGTGATCATCATGATGCAGAACTGGATCTCGTTCATGCCGATGTCATCCGCCAGAGGCTTCAGGATCGGCGCGAGGATCACGATGTTCGGCGTGGTTTCCATCACGCAGCCTGCTGCGATTAAAATGCCGACCATCATCAGTATGAGGACAAGCGGTTCGTCACTGACCGAGGTGGCGGCTGCCACAAAGCCTTGCGGGACACCAATGATGGCCAGTGCTTCGGCCAAGGGAGCCGAAAAGGCGATGATCGGTAGAATGACCCCGTTCACCTTGGCTGAACTAACCAGCATCGCCGGAAAATCGCTCAGGCTCAGAGTGCGCAGGATGAACCCCATGACGATCGTGACTACCACGGCAGTCGCACCTGCTTCGGTCGGCGTCAGTCGACCTGAAAAGATGCCGTAGAAGATGATGCCGGGCACCAGAAAGGCATACCAACCGGACTTCAGGGCTTTGCCTAGCCGCGAGAAGTATTCGCCCATGCTGATGTTGCCTCCACCTTCCCAGCCTTTGAGGCGGTTCATGATGATGTTGGTGGCAAGAATGGACAGCAGGATCGCAATGCCAGGGATCAGAGCGGCCAGGAACAGTGTCGAGGCAGAAATCCCCAAAACAAGGCCGATGATGATATAGGCGATCGATGGAGGGATCAGGATACCGGTACAGGCACCCGCCGCAACAAGGGCACAGGCATAAGGCCGAGGGTAGCCGGATTCGACCAGTCGGTCGATCGTCATACGGCCAACAGCTGCGGCCCCTGCGGCGTCCGAGCCCGAAATCGCGGCGAACATACCGCAGACAAGCACCGTTGCTGATCCAAAGCCGCCCTTGGCGAATTGTGTTAAAGCCTCGGCTACATCAAGGAATTTTCGACTGAGCCCGGTTCTAACTAGGACGTCGCCCGTTAAGATGAACAGCGGTACAGCCGTCAGCGCGAAAAAGTCTATGCCAGAGAACAGCTTTTCCCCGACGAGGCTCAAAGGCAGAGCCCCTGACCAGACAAGCATCAGGATCGCGGCGGAGCCGATGGCGGCCCAGACGGGAACGGCAAGTGCGACAAGGACGACGAACAGGATGACCGGGCCATAAAAATCCCAGCCGAGGACAACGGATTGATCGAGTTGGTTCCAAAGCATGTCCAGCCCCCTCAGTCGAACAGTTTGTCACCTTCGTAGACGGGGCGACCCGCACGAAGGTCCGCGATGTCGCGGAGGATGGATTGGAAGAGGCGAAGCAGAACCAGTGCGAAACCGATTGGAACGGCCATCAGGAACCACACGCGGCTGATACGCAGACCGTCTGTTACAGATCCAAATTTTGCGGAAACGTGGACTGTTTCATACGAGTAGTAGAGCGCCACGACCGATACGGCGACCATCACAAAATCGCCAAAGAGATACAGCAACGCCTTAATCCGCGGGCTGACATAGTGCATGATCACGTCAATGCGGATATGTCCGCGTTCACGAACCGCAGCGGCAGCGCCGATCCACGCGAGGTAGATAAACGAGTATCGGACGATTTCCTCGCCCCAGATCGAGGAATAGGACAACAACTCGCGCCGAAGCACTTCGATGAACATCGTCGCCACCAGCATCGTGTAGAACACGAGCAGCAGCCAGCGCTCGGCATTCCGGTTCAGTTCTTGCAGTATTCGTTGCATGCAATCCTCCCGTTCACCGACACCTCAAGGGCAGCCGGCAGCCGGATTTCCAAGTTGTCGTCAGATTTGTGGGGCGGCCAGTAACTATGCCGCCCCTGAAACGCGACGAGGCGTATCAAGCATCGTGGACGTAGTAGCGTCCTTTCGTGCCAGCCGCTTCTTCCAGCTTGGCAAAGTTGTCCATGGAACCGGCGAGCTCGACCTTGAACTCGTCCCAATCGGACAGCTGGTATCCACCAGCGGCTTTCCATTCCGCAAGCTGATCCTCGGTGAGGCTGTGGAACTCGACACCTGCTTTGCGCAGTTCTGCCATTGCATAGGTGCGTGCAGATGGAACCTTGGCCAGGTTCTGATGCGAGGTCAACTCGCCCGCGAACTCGATGCCTTCCTGCACATCTGCGGGTAGCGAGTTGAACCATTCCAGATTCATCGAGTAAATCTGGCTGTCCGGCACCGCCTGTGTAAAGGTGACATGGCTCAGGATGTCCTTGAAACCAAACACAAAGAGCGCGCCAACCGATGGGTCAAGAGCATCCGCCACGCCCTGCTTGATCGCCGAAGGCGTTTCGCCCCAGGCCACCGGCGTCGGGTTCGCGCCGACCATGCGATAGTACTGCTGCAGCATCTTCGAGCCGGGCACGCGGAACTTGACCCCTGCCATGTCGCCGGGCGTGATCACGGCGTTTCCGCCCTTGCGCACGGCCACAACACGTGGGTCGATATTGATGTAGAAAAGCGCCTTGAAACCCGCCGCTTCAATCTTGGGATGTACTTCGGCTTTCCACGCATCAGAGGTAACTAGGTTGGTGAAGCGCTGGTTCGAGCCGCAGAAATAGGGCATGTTGATAAGGTCAGCCGCGCTCGCATAGGGCGCGAAATTCGACAGGGAATGCTGCGCACATTGGATTGTGCCAGCCTGTACCGCCTGCACCAAGGCGCCACCGGCCCCGAGCTGACCACCCGGTGCTAGCTTGACATAGACCTTGCCATTGGTGGCGTTCTGGATGTTCTCCTTCAGGTCCAGCTGCATGATCGGATAGCTGCGCGATGCACCCAAGACATACGCTGTCGCAAGGGTCATCGTGAATTCCGCTGCATCCTCGCGTTCACGCTCTTCCTTGGCGGTTTGTGCCGCAGCCTCGCTAGACCACAAGGTCCCCGCAGCCCCTGCAACCAAAGCTGCGGTGAAGCTACCGCTTCCTGCCAGCTTCAAGAAGTTCCGGCGTGAAGCCGAAGCCAATTCCTGCTTTTCACGATCCATGTTTTCCTCCCTATGGGTCATGTCATTTATTGTTTTTTTGATTGTGCAGCCGCCTCTTTCCTTAGCGTGACGACAACGAATGCGAGCGATGCCGCGAAGAGCAACACCATCTCTCCTACGTCGCCCAGGAATTGGCCGTAGCCAAATGCGCCCGCGACGACGTTGATCAGGAACGCCAGAAAAAGCGCAATGGCCGCGAAAATGAACATTGCCAAATCCCCCCCTCTCCGATTCGAGGTAACTGTAAGCGCTTACATTTTGCATTGCAAGCGCTTACACTGTACCTAGAAGGGCACCCTAGTTGACCCCGCATTCCGAAGCGCGCAAATGAAGCGCCAAAAACAAGAGTGTATTAAGGTAGATGACGAAGGCACCTTTTGCAGACGAGCCAAGCCGGACGTCACCGACACTGGAAGACGTTGCGCAGCGTGCAGGCGTTTCGACGGCCACGGTGTCAAGGTGCCTCAACAATCCCAAAATGGTATCCGAGAAAACGCGCGAACGAGTTCTGAGCGCGGTCAAAACACTAGGCTATACACCGAACTTCGGGGCTCAGGCCCTTGCAGCCAAACGCACCAGAACCTTTGGCGCAATTATCCCGACGATGGAAAACGCCATCTTCGCACGTGGCCTCCAAGCTTTTCAGGAAGAGCTTCAGCGGCATGGTATAACCCTCCTCGTCGCCAGCTCTTCCTACAACCCCGAGCTTGAAGAAGAGCAGATCCGCAGCCTCGTGGCACGCGGCGCGGATGCGCTTTTACTGATTGGCTTTGACCGGACTCCACAGGTTTACGAGTTCCTTAAGAAACAGCGAATCCCGTGTGTGGTCGCCTGGGTTTATGATCCCAGCCAATCGCAACTGTCCATCGGGTTCGACAACCGAAGCGCGATGAGGGCGCTAACTGAACAGGTTCTCGACCTGGGACATCGCGCCATTGCCTTTGTCACAGCCGAGCGGGACGGCAATGACCGGGCTCGGTTGCGTTGTGAGGGCGTGGAACAAGCGATGCTGTCTCGGAACCTTGATGTCGGCAACCTGCACGTGATCGAAACGCCCTACTCGATCGACAACGGAGCGCACGCCCTTGAGGCGGCGATGGAATTGGACCCGAGACCGACTGCAATCCTATGCGGCAACGATGTGCTTGCTGCCGGTGCCCTCAGGCAGGCCCGGAAGATGGGTCTTGAAGTGCCTCGGGATGTCTCCATCACCGGGTTTGATGACATTGAAATAGCCGAGATCGTGACTCCAGCCCTGACAACGGTTCATGTTCCTCATCGAAACATGGGTAAAGGGGCCGCGCGTATGCTGGTCGCTTTGCGCAAAGGTGAGGATGCGGGGTCAAGTGTACAGCTCGAAGCCACGACAAAGATACGCGAGTCACTCGGGCCTGCACCCCAGGCCTAGGACACATGGCCACTAGTTGACCCGAGCTACCTCTAACGCATCCGGCCCACCCAGTAAGGACAGGCCGGACAGGTTATCGTGAGTGGATGGTCTTAGTCGTACAGAACGGCCGAGATTTTCGGGTCGTCGATATTCGAAGCATCGTAGTAGTAGAAGCCCGTGTCGATCAGGCTCGGCACTTCTTCACCTTTCAGGGCTGAAACGGCAGCTTTGACGGTTTCATAGCCGATACCAACCGGGTTCTGCGTGATCGCACCCGCCATCAGACCGCTTTTGATCGCATCTTTCTGTGCCTTGCCGCTGTCATAGCCGATGATGACCAGACCTTCGGTGCCCAGTTCCTGAACGCCGTTCACAACGCCGATGGCCGAACCTTCGTTGGTGCCGAAGATACCATTCAGATCCGGGTTTGCTGTCAGGATCGCCTTTGTTACCTCGGTCGACTTCAGATGATCGCCCTGACCGTACTGAACGGTAACGACCTCGATGTCGGGGTATTTCTCGGCGATACGGTTGACGAACCCGTCGCGGCGGTCGATGCCTGTGCGGCTGGTCTGGTCATGTGCCACAACGGCGACCTTGCCCTTGCCGCCGATCTTCTCGGCCATCTTGTCTGCGGCCAGACCGGCTGCTGCAAGGTTGTCGGTGGTTGCGGTCGAAAGCGGGATGTCGCTGTCGACGCCACTGTCGAAGGCGATGATCGGAATGCCTTTGTCATTGGCCTGTTTCAGCAGCGGGATCGCCGCCTGGCTGTCCAGAGCGGCAAAGCCGATGGCCTTGGGATTGTTGGCCAGGGCCGCAGCCAGCATGTCGATCTGACGGTCCACCATGGTTTCGTTGTCAGGGCCTTCGAAGGTGATGGTGACGTCAAACTCATCCGCCGCCTGCTCGGCCCCGGATTTCACCGCCTGCCAGAACTGGTGCTGGAAGCCTTTGGACACCAGCGGGATATAGATTTCTTCGGCAGCCGCCATCGAGGCGGGACCTGCCAGGGTGGCCGCACTCAGCGCCCCCAGAATGAAACGACGTGAAAACATGTTTTCTCCTCCACAGTTGGTCGTTTTGTCGTTAGTTTATTCAGCCGGATTTCTTGCGCCGCGCCATGTCGGCATAGACGGCCAGAATGATGATCGCGCCGGTGACAACGGTCTGCCACTCCTGCGCGACGGACAGGACGCGCAGCCCGTTGGTCAGAACCGCCATGATCAGGGCGCCGATCAACGTGCCCAGGATCGTGCCGCGACCGCCCGAGAGCGATGTGCCACCGATGACAACCGCCGCGATGGCCTCCAGCTCATACCCCAGGCCCAAGGCAGGCTGGGCCGAGTTCAGACGCGAGGCGATCAGGATGCCGCCGATGCCGCAGATCGCTCCGGCCAGCGCATAGATGCGGATCTTCCACATATCGGTGTTCACGCCGGACAGGCGTACCGCCTCTTCGTTTGACCCCAGCGCAAAGGTGTAGCGACCCAGAACCGTGCGGCTCAGGATATATGAGGCGGCGATGGCGACGATGAACAGGATCAACACGCCATTGGGGATGGGCAGCGCGGGGAAGACCTCTCCGATCAGGGACCCGCGCGAGATTTGGTCAAAGCCCGGCGTGTCGTTGAAATAGATTGGTCGCGTCCCCGAGATCACCAGCGAGAGACCCTTGAGGATCAGCATCATGCCGAGTGTGGCGATGAAGGGCGGGATTTTCATCTTGGCGACGAATGTCCCCGAACACAGGCCACAGAACGCGCCCGCCGCGATTGCGGCCGCAACGCCCAATAGCAACGGCATGCCCAGATAGGTCAGCACCACCCCCGCGATCACCGCGCAGAAGGTCATCAACGTGCCCACCGACAGGTCGATCCCGCCGGTGATGATCACCAAAGTCGCGGCCACCGCCAGCACCCCGTTGACCGAAGTTGCCTGCAAAATCGCAATCATGTTCGAGGTTTGCATGAAGTTCGGCGACGCGATCGAAAAGCCGATCAGCAACGCGATCAAGCTCGCGAAGGCCAGCATTTTCTGGTAGGCGCCGCTTTCCGACAAGCCCGCCAAAGGCTTTTTCTTGTCGATATCCGTAGCTGTTGTCATTGCATTGTCCCCGTTACCTGCATCGCCGCCGCCCGTTGCGTGGCCAGATGCATGATGTCTTCTTGTGTGGTGTCTTTTCCGCCGGGCAGAATGCCGGTCAGCCGGCCTTCGCACATCACGGCGATACGGTGGCTGAGGCGCATGATCTCGGGCAATTCGGACGAGATCACGATGATCGTCTTGCCCTGCTCTGCCAGCTCCTCGAGCAGTTTGTAGATTTCGGATTTTGCGCCCACGTCGATGCCCCGTGTGGGTTCATCGAAGATCAGGATATCGCAATCGCGCAGCAGCCATTTGGCGATGACAACCTTTTGCTGATTGCCACCCGAAAGCAGCCGAACCTCTTGCACGTCCGATGGTGTCCGAATGCCGAGCTGCGCGATGTAGCCTTTGGCGGTGGTGCTAATATCACTGTCGTTCAGAACGCCGCCGGTGCTTGTGAAAAGATCCATTGAAGCCAGCGCGATATTGTCACGCACATTCATCCCCGTGGCGAGGCCGAAATGCTTGCGGTCCTCAGACAGATACCCGATCCCAGCCTTCACCGCGTCGGTGGGCGATTTGATCGAAACCACCTGACCATGCACCCGGATTTCACCGGCATCTTTTGGATCAGCGCCGAAGATCGCTCGTGCGACCTCGGTCCGGCCAGCGCCCATCAATCCTGCGAAGCCGAGTATCTCGCCTTTTTGAACCGAAAAACTGACATCGCGGATTTCTTTGCTGCGGCTCAGACCCGTGACTTGCAGAGAAACCTCTGCATTACCCAGATCGGGAACATCTAGGGGCTCCTCGTTCACCTCACGCCCCACCATCATTGCGATGATTTGGCTGATCGGGGTCTCTGCAGCACCCACAGTGCCGACATATTCTCCGTCGCGCATGACCGTGACCCGATCCGAGATCTGCTTCAACTCGTCCATTTTGTGGCTGATATAGACGATGCCGACACCCTCCGCCTTGAGGCGGCGGATGATCACGAAGAGCTCGGCGATCTCTGCGTCGTTGAGGGCCGCGGTCGGCTCGTCCATGATCAGAACTTTTGACCGGAAGGACAAAGCCTTGGCGATCTCGACCATCTGCTGTTTTGCAATGGTGAGGCTACCGACCAGCGCCTTTGGGTCGAGGTTCAGGTTCATCGAGGCGAAGATTTCTGCCGTTTGCGTATTCAGCGCGGCTTCGTCCAGACGACCAAAGCTTTTGCGCGGTTCGCGTCCGATGAAGATATTCTGCGCGACGGTCAGGTCATTCATCAGGCTTAGCTCCTGATGGATGATGCCGATGCCCAGATCCTGCGCCTCGCGCGGGGTGGTTGGGCTAACGGATTTCCCCTCGATCACCAGATCGCCGCCGTCACGCTGATAAATCCCGGACAGAATCTTCATCAGCGTGCTTTTCCCGGCACCGTTCTCGCCCATCAGCGCATGAACTTCACCCGGAAACAGATCGAACTGCACGGATTTCAGCGCATGCACACCGGGGAAGTGCTTATCAATCCCCGTCATGTCGACCAGTTTCGTCATTTCTCCTCCCATTCTGCCCCTCTCCCCAAGGGCGGTGCGGCTTACATCACCGCGCCGATTTGCCAGGGGACGAACTCGACGCCCCCAAAGCCAAGTTCCTCACTTTTGGTTTTCTCACCCGAGGCGACACGGATCAGTATCTCGAACAGCTCTTCGCCTTTTGCCTCGATGCTGACGCCATCGGTGACGATGTCGCCGCAGTTCAGATCCATGTCGTCTGCCATCCGGGCGTACATTTCCGAGTTGGTCGCCAGTTTGATGCAGGGTGTCGGCTGATAGCCCGAAACCGAGCCGCGCCCGGTGGTGAACACAATCAGGTTCGCGCCTGATGCCACCTGCCCCGTGACCGAGCATGGATCAAATCCGGGGCTGTCCATGAAGACGAACCCATGTTTGTCTACCTTCTCGCCGAACTTGTAGACATCGCGCAGCGGTGCCGTGCCGCCTTTGGCGACAGCGCCCAGCGATTTCTCCAGAATGGTCGTCAGCCCGCCGCGTTTGTTGCCGGGGCTTGGGTTATTGTCCATCTCACCGCCATTGCGCTCGGTATAGTCTTCCCACCAGTTGATACGCTCTATGAGCTTTTCTCCCACTTCGATGGTCTCGGCGCGGCGGGTCAAAAGATGCTCCGCCCCGTAGATTTCAGATGTCTCGGACAGGATCGTTGTTCCGCCGTGACGCACCAGCAGATCTGAGGCATACCCAAGGGCCGGATTGGCCGTGATCCCGGAATACCCGTCTGATCCACCGCACTGCATTCCGACGGTGATCGCACTGATGGGTGCGGGCGCGCGCGCGGCTTGATTGGCCAGTTCGACTATTCCTCGCAGCTCATCCAGCCCGCGTTCGATGGTGCGGCGCGTGCCGCCCTCGTTCTGGATGGTCATGTAACGCAATACACCATCGGTGCGGATCGGGCGTCCTCCGACAAGGTCTGCGACCTGCATGACCTCGCACCCCAGCCCGATCAGCAGGATTCCTCCGAAATTCGGGTGCTGCGCGTAACCAGCCAGTGTGCGGAACAAGGTGGCGTAGCCTTCATCCTTACCGGACATGCCGCAGCCCGTGCCGTGCACAATGGGCACCACCCCATCGACATTCGGGAAAGCATCCAGCAGCCCAGACTTCTCGGCCGCCTCGGCAATGAACCTTGCAACCGAGCCTGAGCAATTCACGCTGGTCAGGATGCCGATATAGTTGCGGGTCCCTACCCGACCGTCGGCACGGTGATACCCGTCAAACGTCCGATCTGCGGGCAGCACTGGCAGCGGAGTATTGGCGCTGGCATGCGCGTAGTCCTGTTGATGCGCGCCCATCCCCAGATTGTGGACATGAATGTGCTCACCCGGCGCGATGTCGCTTTTGGCCTGACCAATAGTCTGACCGTAACGGATGACATTTTCGCCAGCCCGAATCGGCATCGTCGCAATTTTGTGCCCACGGGCCACTTGCGAGGTCAGAGGGGATGGCACATGTGACGGCTGCTCGCCCGCCTGCAAGTCACGCAGGGCAATAACAATATTGTCATCAGGGTTAAGCTGAACGACGTCCCGCGCCGCCTTTTCCAGAACATTTATGCCGTCGTGTGCTTGCATCACTTCCCCGCTTGCTTGGTCCATGTTGCTAAGTGGTAGATCTTCTCTTGTCAACTAACATGTTAGAATGTTAAAACCTGGCTATGAACAAGCTCCAAGATATTGATGCCTCTCTCCTGCCCGAGATTACGACCACCGAAGGATCGCTGGCTCAGCGGGTTCACCACTCTTTGAAAACGGCGATTCTGGCGCTGGACTTTCCACCAGGCGCGAATCTTCGGAAGGCCCCGGTTTGCGAGCGTTTAGGCGTGTCACGCGCGCCTGTTGCGGACGCCATCGCCCGACTGGCATCTGAAGGTCTGGTGGATGTTGTCCCGCAATCCGGGACGCGTGTGTCCTATTTCTCGATGGATGAGATCCGCGAAGGTGCCTTTCTGCGCGAAGCACTCGAACTAGCAACCGTCGCCAAAGTGACGCGGGACCTGACCGAAGACCAGCGCAAACGCCTCAGCCGCAATATGCGCCTGCAAGAACTTTTGATCGAAGATGATGATATTCCCGGCTTCTATCAGGCCGACGAAGAGTTTCACGGCATGCTGATGGACTTCACCGGCTTCCGTCACCTCGCCAACGTTGCGCAGAATGTTTCTCTGCAGGTGAGCCGGGCGCGGATGCTGTTGCTGCCGACCCCCGGCCGGATTGCGGAAACACTGGCGGAACACAAAGCCATTTTTGACGCGATTTGCAGCCGCAACGAACAGGCCGCTCAGGACGCAATGCGCGCCCATTTGGGACAGTTGATGCCGCGCATCGAGGAACTCAGGCAGCAAAAACCCCACCTTTTCAATCTCACCCAACAGTCGCACAGCGAGGCAGGATGACCGTTTCACAGACAGAATTGCTCAATCACCGCACCGCGCGGCCCGTTCCGCTGACCCGGATGGGATTTGGCGGTGCCCCGCTGGGAAACCTGTACCGCAAAGTGTCGGATGAGGATGCGCAGGCCGCGCTTCAGGCCGCCTATGATGCGGGTATCCGTTTCTTTGACACCGCACCGCAATACGGGCTTGGACGGTCCGAGCGCCGCTTTGGCGAGGCGATTGCCCGCTTTGGGCGCGAGAACATCCAGCTGTCCACCAAGATCGGGCGTCTGCTGCTGGATTGCGAACCCCATGAGGTCACGCCCGAGGCCTTCGTGGACGTCCCTCAGAAACGGATCGTGTTCGACTATACCTATGACGGCGTAATGCGCTCTTACGAGGCCAGCCGCGAACGGATCGGCGTCGCAAATGCCGACATCCTTCTGGTGCACGACGTCTGCGTCTTCAGCCAGGGCAGTCAGGAAATGTCGGACGCCAAGGTGCGTGAGCTGTTCGACGGTGGTGGCTACAAAGCCTTGGTCGAACTGCGCGACGCCGGAGAGATTGCCGCCATCGGCGCAGGTGTGAACGAATGGCAGGTGTGTGAAAAGCTGCTGGGTCTGGGTGATTTCGACGGCTTCCTGCTAGCCGGTCGCTACACGCTGCTTGAGCAAGAGGCATTGGACAGTTTCCTGCCCCTTTGTGAAAAGCGCGACGTAGGGATCATTCTGGGCGGGCCCTACAATTCCGGCATCCTCGCCACCGGAGCCGTGCCGGGCGCAAAATACAACTACGCCGATGCGCCCGAGGACATACTGGCGCGGGTCCGTAAGATCGAGGCCGTTTGCGCCGCGCATGACACCCCTCTGATCGCGGCGGCCCTGCAATTTGTTCTGGGCCATCCGTGCGTCAAAACAGTCGTGCCGGGCGCTGTTAGCGCGGCTGAAGTGCAATCCAACGTGGCCCTGCTAGAACGGGAAGTACCCCCGGGCCTCTGGTCTGATCTGCGGTCCGAGGGGCTGATCCGTCCGGATGCACCGCTGCCGAGTGAGGCCGCCGATGCTGCGTAACATCGACCCCATTCTGTCGCCCAGCCTGCTACATGCGCTTAGGGCCATGGGGCACGGCGATGAAATCGTGATCGCTGACGCGAACTTTCCCGGCACAAGCACCGGCCCGGATTGCATCCGCGCGGATGGCTCAACCGCCAGTGAGGTGCTGCGGGCTGTGCTGTCCGTAATGCCTCTGGATACATTCGTGACCGACCCGGCCCTGACCATGCAGGTGGTCGGTGATCCGGACGCAATTCCCGAAGCCGTCGCCGATTTTCAGGACATCATCGACACGACAGCGGACAACCCTGCTAAGATTCAGGGGCTCGAGCGGTTTGCCTTCTATGAGCGTGCGGCCAACGCATTTGCCATCGTCCAAACGGGCGAGCGCAGGCTCTATGGCAATATCATCCTGAAAAAGGGCGTTGTCGCATGAGGATAGACGCGCATCAGCACTTCTGGACCTTGGCGCGGGGGGACTATGGCTGGCTGACGCCTGACTTGGACTTGATCTACCGTGACTTTGCCCCCGATGATCTGGCCCCGATGCTGAAAGACGCCGGCATTGAAGGCACCGTTCTGGTGCAGGCGGCACCAACGGTGGCCGAGACGGAATACATGCTGTCACTGCCCGATGAGACTCCATTTATCAAAGGTGTTGTGGGTTGGGTGGATTTCGAAGCCCCGGATGCGGTGAACCAAATCGCTGCGTTGGATGCGCACCCAGCGCTGGTTGGGCTTCGTCCGATGATCCAAGACATTACCGACCCACAATGGATGCTCGGCGACGCGCTGACTCCAGCCTTTACTGAACTCACAGCGCGGGGCCTGACGTTCGACGCATTGACCTTGCCGCATCATCTGGGACCGCTCAAAAAGCTACTGTCCCGTCATCCGGATATGAAAGTTGTCATTGATCACGGTTCCAAGCCGCTGATCCGGGACGCAATATTCGAGGGTTGGGCTGAGGATATGGCAGCGCTGGCCAGCGAGACCAACGCATGGTGCAAACTGTCCGGTCTTGTCACCGAAGCGGCATCCGATTGGACCGTCGATGATCTGCGACCTTATGTGGACCACCTGCTGAATACCTTCGGCTCCTCCCGCCTGATCTGGGGCAGCGACTGGCCGGTTTGCACCTTGGCCAGCAGTTATGAACGCTGGCTGGAAACTACGGACCTTTTGCTGAGCCAACTCTGCAGCTCCGAACGAGATGCCGTCATGGGTGGCAACGCCGCGCGGGCCTATAACCTCAGGGATTGATATGACTCTACCAAATCTGGACTCCAACGGGCTGTGGCTCGGACGTATTGAGCGCGCCGGGATTGGCCCCTGCGTTGTGACCATGCGCGATGGTCGCGTGGTCGATATCACATCGAAAACCGCGCCAACCGTTCGGGATATTCTTGAGCGGGACGATGCAGCGGACTACGTCCGTGCGGCGCAAGGCGAAGACCTTGGCCCTTTTGACGCCGATCACCACTGGCTGGCGCCGTGTGACCTGCAAGCGGTCAAAGCCTGCGGCGTCACATTTGCCGGTTCCATGGTCGAGCGCGTGATCGAGGAACAGGCCGCAGGCGACCCAGCCAAAGCCGACGCGATACGATCGCGCATCGGCGCGCGAATTGGCGACAGCCTGTCCAATATCACGCCCGGCTCAGATGAGGCTGCTAAGGTCAAAGAGGCGCTGATAGAAGAAGGGCTCTGGAGCCAATACCTTGAGGTCGGGATCGGACCGGATGCCGAGGTATTCTCCAAGGCGCAGGTTTTGTCTTCGGTCGGCGCGGGCGCGGATATCGGGCTGCACCCGATTTCCACCTGGAACAACCCAGAACCCGAGGTGGTTCTGGCCGTCACCTCACGCGGCGAAATCAAGGGCGCGACGCTGGGAAATGATGTGAACCTGCGCGATGTCGAGGGGCGCTCGGCCCTGTTGCTCAGCAAGGCCAAGGACAACAATGCCTCATGCGCGATCGGCCCAATGATCCGGCTGTTCGAGGATGGCTTCACCCTCGACGACGTGCGCAAGGCCGAGTTGACGCTGACTGTCACTGGACCCGATGGGTTTGTTTTGAATGGCGCGTCTTCCATGTCCCAGATCAGCCGCGATCCGGCCGATCTAGTGAAACAGACCATTGGACGCCACCACCAATATCCGGACGGGCTGATGTTGTTTCTGGGCACGCTCTTTGCTCCAACCCAGGACCGCGACACACCCGGAGGCGGCTTCACACATAAACTGGGCGATATCGTCACCATCGCCAACAGCCAGCTTGGGGCCCTGACAAACACGGTGCGCCTGTCCACGGAATGCCCTGAATGGACCTTCGGGGCCTCACACCTGATGCGAAACCTCGCCCAACGCGACCTGCTTTAAGAGAGAACCAACATGTTAACCGGAAAACACCTGATCGCTGGCGAATGGGTCGGCGCAGACGCCACTTTTACATCTGAACCTGCCCATGGCCCAAGCCATGACTTTGCAGTGGGCACGCCCGCGCTGGTTGACCGTGCCGTAGACGCTGCCGAGGAGGCCTTTGCCTCGTTCGGATGGTCGACCCGGGCCGAGCGGGCGGTATTGCTGCGCACGATTGCCGACGAGATTGATGCACGCGGTGATGCGATCACTGAAATTGGAACGCAAGAAACCGGCCTGCCCGAGGTCCGTTTGCAAGGCGAACGTGGCCGTACCGTCGGTCAGCTGCGTCTGTTCGCCGATCACATAGAGGCGGGCGAATATCTGGACATGCGCCACGATCCGGCCATGCCCGACCGTGCGCCCCTGCCCCGCCCGGACCTGCGCATGATCCAGCGCCCGCTAGGGCCTGTAGCTGTGTTCGGCGCGTCCAACTTCCCGCTGGCTTTCTCGGTCGCGGGGGGCGATACGGCCGCTGCTTTGGCCGCAGGTTGTCCTGTCGTTGTCAAAGGCCATTCGGCGCATCCGGGCACGGGTGAAATCGTCGCGCAGGCAATCGACGCCGCGATCAAGGCGACAGGCGTTCATCCCGGAGTGTTCACTTTGGTGCAAGGTGGCAAGCGGGACGTTGGGACGCGTCTGGTGCAGCATCCTCTGATCCGAGCGGTTGGGTTTACCGGCAGCCTTGCTGGTGGTCGCGCCCTGTTCGACCAGTGCGCTCAACGCGATGAACCAATCCCGTTCTTCGGTGAGCTTGGCTCGGTCAATCCAATGTTCATCCTGCCGCAAGCCGCCGCCGCGCGCGGTGCCGAGATCGGGACCGCCTGGTCTGGTTCATTGACCATGGGAGCTGGTCAGTTCTGCACCAATCCCGGCATCGCGGTTATCATTGACGGCCCCGAGGCAGATGCATTCCAGTCTGCCGCCGCAGCTTGCCTGTCCGCCATAGCAGAGCAAACCATGCTAACCGATGGCATCGCCGAAGCCTACCGGCAGGGGGTTTCGCGTGTCGCAGCGGGCACCGGAGTCACTCAGATCATGGGCACCAGCTGCGCGACGCGTGATGCGGCCGCCTACTTGTTCACGGTGTCCGGCGATGACTGGCTGGCCGATCACAAACTGCAAGAAGAGGTCTTTGGCCCGCTCGGCATCGTTGTCCGCGTCCGCGACTCAGCTCAAATGCAGCAGATTGCGCGCGCTATCGAAGGCCAGCTGACTTGCACTTTTCATTTGGACCCCGGCGATAAGTCCGACGCACAGGCGCTGCTGCCACTGCTCGAGCGGAAAGCCGGGCGCTTGCTGGCCAACAGCTTCCCCACAGGAGTCGAGGTCTGCGACAGCATGGTTCATGGCGGCCCCTACCCGGCATCGACAAATTTCGGCGCTACATCGGTTGGCACTCTGTCGATCCGTCGTTTCCTGCGGCCAGTTTGCTATCAGGACATCCCTACTGATCTGCTTCCTGAGGATGTTTAAAGCCGCCGGATGCGCCTTGCGGGCGATGTCAGCAGAAATACCATCGAACAGCCGTTTGCTCTTGGCGACGGCTGAACGATCCAAGCAACGAAGGAACTCGATATGAAACTGCTCCGCTATGGCCCAAAGGGCGCTGAGAAACCTGCACTGCTGGATGCTGAAGGTACGATCCGCGATCTTTCGGGGGAGGTTAGCGACATTTCGGGCGAAGCGCTGGGGGATGAAACGCTTACGCAGTTGAGGGCAATAGATCCCGCAAGCCTGCCCAAAGTCGAAGGCTCACCCCGAATTGGCGCCTGCGTCGGTCAGGTGGGAAAGTTCATCTGCATCGGTCTGAACTACGCAGATCACGCCGCCGAAAGCGGCATGGAACTGCCGCAAGAGCCGGTGATTTTCTTCAAAGCCACCTCAGCGATCATTGGCCCGGACGATACCGTAGAAATTCCGCGTGGTTCGGTCAAAACCGATTGGGAGGTCGAACTGGGCGTCGTCATCGGTAAAGAGGCCAAGTATATTTCGGGAGAAGAAGCGCTGGATCATGTGGCTGGATATTGCGTCGTCAACGACCTGTCCGAGCGTGATTTTCAACTGCACCGCTCGGGGCAGTGGGTCAAAGGCAAGTCCGCCGACACGTTCGGCCCCATCGGCCCATGGCTGGTGACACGGGATGAGGTCTCGGACCCGCAGAACCTGCCAATGTATCTTGAGGTGAATGGGCATCGCTATCAGGACGGCTCGACCAGAACGATGCATTTCGGTGTCGCGACGGTAATCTCGCACCTGTCGCAATTCATGTCACTACTACCCGGTGATGTGATCTCGACCGGGACACCTCCGGGCGTGGGTATGGGGCAGAACCCTCAAACCTATCTGAAGCCAGGCGACCAAATGGAGCTAGGGATCGAAGGGCTGGGTGTGCAACGACAGAGTGTCGTCGCCGGGTAACCGATAGCGTCCTTTCTATCGGACGCCATTGTATCAACAAAAAAAGCGCCGCCCTTTTGGGCGGCGCTTGGATTGTTTGTGTTTTGATTGGTTTATTCTGCGGCCTGTGGTGCCTCGGCGTGTTTGTCACGCT